>JAGWOR010000012.1 GCA_028870845.1 Gammaproteobacteria bacterium
TGCTCAATTTGGGCAGCAGCTGCATTTATCCGCGCCTGGCGCCCCAGCCTATCAAGGAGGATTATTTGCTCAGTGGCCCGCTGGAGAGCACCAACCGTGCCTATGCCATCGCCAAGATCGCCGCCATTGAACTTTGCGATTCCTACCGCCGGCAATATGGCTGCGACTACATCTCCGCCATGCCCACCAATCTTTATGGCCCGGGAGACAACTTTGATCTCAGCAGCAGCCACGTGCTGCCGGCCTTGATCCGCAAGTTTCACGATGCCAAAACGCGGGATGAGGCAACGGTGACTGTCTGGGGGAGCGGCAAACCGTTGCGGGAATTCCTGCACGTGGATGATATGGCCACGGCCGCCTTGTTCCTGCTGGATAATTTCTCCGCACCCGGTCCCATCAACGTGGGCTTAGGCGAGGATATCAGCATCGCTGATCTGGCCGCGCTGGTGACACGCATCGTGGGCTACGATGGCACGGTCGTGTTTGACCCATCCAAACCCGACGGCACGCCGCGCAAGCTGCTGGATGTCTCCAAGCTCAGGGGCATGGGCTGGTCGCCGCAGATCTCACTGGAACAGGGCATCCGCCAGACCTATGAGTGGTTCAAGGCGCATCACTAAAATTAGGCCGTGGTTGCCGCATGTCCTCCGGCATGAGGCAGACACTGCGTGAAGCAAAACCTCTGGTGGCATCTGACGGCGCTGGGCGACAGCGCGGTGCTGCTGCCGTGCGCGCTGCTGATCGGCGTCTGGCTGCTGGCGTGGTGGCCGGTAAATCATGGTGATTTCGGCCATTGGAAAAGGCAAACGTCAAAGCGCCCGCATGGCCCGTTGTGTCATACTTATGTTATGAATACCCTGGAAATGTCCGCTTCCATGGATCAACTTGCGCAGCTGCTCAACCGGCAGCCCGACATACTGCTGGCAACTGTGTTCGGCTCTTTTGCGTCCGGACATGCGCGTGCCGATAGCGATGTTGATATCAGCGTCTTGGCTGATAAACCTCTGGACGCCGGTCGCAAGCAGGAGCTGATCAAACTGCTTGCAAAGGCGAGCGGCTGTCCTGTGGACCTGGTGGACCTGCGTACGGCGGGCGTTTTGTTGCGACGATCCGCCCTGCTGAACGGCAAGCGGCTGGTGTGCCGTGATAACCAGATCTATGCAGACTTGCTCTCGCGCACCCTGACGGATGTAGAGGACTTTCTTCCCTATCGTGAACGCTTACTCAAGCAACGTACCAATGCATGGACAAGTTGATCATCCAGGAGAAGCTGGAGGCTTTGCGGAAATGCATGCTTCGCATTGAAGCACGCCGCACTAAAACAGCAGATCAACTGCGTGAGGATACGGATCGTCAGGACATCATTGCACTCAATCTTACGCGTGCGGTACAACTGTGCGTAGATATCGCAACTTGTGTAATCGCCGATTCCGATGAGCCGGCGCCTCAAACCATGGGGCAGGCGTTCGATGTATTGGCGCGGCTGGGTACGATTGATGATTCATTGGCCGGGAGGATGAAGGCCGCGGTCGGTTTCCGCAATATTGCAGTGCACAATTATCAGGCCATAGATTGGGATATCGTGTTTGCGATCACTTACAAAGGCCTGGAAGATTTTCGCGATTTTGCCCGCGACATCGCTGCATTGACATGAACCATCAGTTGCCAGGTGGAAATGAAAACAGCGGTGGCGTGTAAAGCTGGGGGATCCATCGACAGGCATCGGGTCGGCCGGCTGAAGTGCGAGGGCTCATGTGACCGCATAGGGCAAACCCGCATGATCGGGCTGGCGCTCAATGCAAAATCCCGCCTGAAATATCCATTGCCGGAGTAACTTTTGCCCGCTGGCTTCTGGTGGCATCTGACGGCGCTGGGCGACAGCGCGGTGCTGCTGCCGTGCGCGCTGCTGATCGGCGTCTGGCTGCTGGCATTTCAGGCGACCCGCAGGTCCGGCTGGCTGTGGCTGCTGGCGGTGGGAGTGGATGCCGGCGGCGTGGCCCTCACCAAGGTGCTGTTCATGGGCTGGGGCCTGCATCCACCGGGCCTGGATTTCATCGGCTTGAGCGGCCACAGCGCGCTGTCGTTCCTGGTATGGCCTTCGGTGGCGCTGTTGATCAGCATCGGCGCCCGCGGCTGGCTCCGGGCAACGGCGATCGCGCTGGGTGTGATCCTGGCGCTTACGGTCAGCTACTCGCGCGTGCTGCTGCATGCCCACACGCCTTCCGAAGCGCTGCTGGGCGGCCTGTGGGGAGCGGGGCTGGCGGCGCTGTTTATCCGCTATGCGTGGGCGCGCATACGCCACAGCAGCATGGCACGCCGCTGGATCGCCATCAGCCTGCTGCTGCCGCTGCTGTTCGTCACCTATGGGCGGGTGTTTCCCTCCAACACGATGCTGGCCTGGGTGGCCATGCGGGTCAGCGGCCACCACTTCATCTATACGCGCCGCGACCTGGGCAAGCTCTCCGGTTAAACAGCCGCTTATATCAAACACGAGCGGGATTCGACACCGTTTGGGCATTGTTACTGATTCAACCGTAAGAAAACTGTGTAAACTTGAACGCTTGGAATTGGGGGGGTATCCGCGGCATGCGACTGGGTGAGGGTGTTCTGAAAAGGCACGCGGGCGCGCTATCCATGGCCTTGCGGCTGATGGATATGCTGACGTGCATTTGCGCAGGGCTTGTCGCCTTTGTTCTGCGGTTTGGCACCGACAACCTCATTCCGTCTCCCAACTACGGGGCACTGCTTGTCATCGGCACATTGCTGACCGTCATCGTGTTTCCGATGACCGGGCTGTACCGCTCCTGGCGCACGCGCAATCCCCTGGCACCGGCGGGTCGCGCGCTGGTTGCCTGGTGCCTGGTGTTTGCAGCGCTGCTCATAGTGCTGGTGCTGGGCAAGCAGGCGGAGCACTTCTCGCGCCTGTGGCTGGCGGCCTGGTTTCTTGCCGGTGCGCTGTTGCTGGTGCTGCTACGCTGGCTGACCTACGGCCTGCTGAAGCTGCTGCGGCAGCGCGGCTACAACCGCCGCTACGTGGTGATCGTGGGCGGCGGCGAGCATGCCCGCGAACTGCTGCGCCAGGTGAGTAATTCCCTGTCTTCCGGTTTCCGGGTGCTGGCGGTGTTCAACGATGTGGAAGGCGTGAAAGACATCTGGGGTCATCCGCTGTTGCCCACGGCGGGACTGGTGGATTTTGTGCATCAGCAGGTGGTGGACGAAATCTGGCTGGCGCTGCCGCTGGAGCAGAGCCACCGGCTGCGCAATATTCTGGCGCAATTGAGCAACTGTCCGGCGAACGTGCGTTACATCCCGGATTTCCGCGACCTGTACCTGCTGAACCACGGCGTGTCGGACGTGCTGGGCATCCCCATGATCGATCTCACTTCCAGCCCATTGCAGGGCAACGGCATGTTGGTCAAGGTGCTGGAGGACCGGCTGCTGGCGGCGGTCATCCTGCTGCTGGCAAGTCCGCTCATGCTGTTGATCGCCCTGGGCGTAAAGCTCAGCTCGCCGGGGCCGGTGCTCTACCGCCAGAAACGCCACGGCTGGGACGGACGCGCCATCGAAGTGTACAAATTCCGCACCATGCGCGTGCACAAGGAACAAGCGGGCCGGGTGACCCAGGCATCTCCCGACGACGGGCGCTTCACGCCCATCGGCGGGTGGCTGCGCCGCACCAGCCTGGACGAACTGCCGCAGTTCTTCAACGTGCTGCAGGGGCGCATGTCCATCGTGGGGCCGCGGCCTCACGCCGTTGAGCACAATGAACAGTACCGGGCCATCATCAACCGCTATATGCTGCGCCACCTGGTGAAACCGGGTATCACCGGCTGGGCGCAGATCAACGGCCTGCGCGGCATGACCGAAACTCCGGATAAAATGCAGAAGCGGGTAGAGTTTGATTTTTACTACATCGAAAACTGGTCCCTATGGTTTGACCTGAAGATCATCGTGCTTACTTTTTTCATGGGATTCGTCAACAAGAACGCCTATTAATGCCATCAATAAATATGCCGTCCGCATCCACAACGTTGGTACCGGTGATTCTTTCCGGAGGTTCGGGCACGCGCCTGTGGCCGCTGTCGCGCCAGCTGCATCCCAAGCAGTTCCTGCCGCTGCTCAGCGAGCGTTCGCTGTTGCAGGAGACCCTGCTGCGCGCGGCCGGCATTCCGGGCGCCTGCGCGCCGCTGCTGGTGGCCAACGAAGACCACCGTTTTCTGGTTCAGGAACAGCTGGCCGCTCTGGGCGTGCGGGGTGCGGAAATCCTGCTGGAGCCGGTGGGCCGCAACACAGCGCCGGCACTGGCCATTGCGGCGCTGCGGGCGGCGGCCGGCAATCCCGCTGCCGTGTTGCTGGCGCTGCCGGCCGATCATCTGATCCGGGATCGTGAGGCTTTCGCTGCGGCCGTGATTCATGGGTTACCGGCCGCGCAGGCCGGTGCGCTGGTGGTGTTCGGGGTTGCTCCGCAGCATGCGGAAACCGCCTACGGTTACATCCGCAAGGGCGCCGCAACCCCCGGGGGACTGCATGCGGTGGCGGCCTTCACGGAAAAGCCCGATGCCGAAACCGCCGCGCAATATTTGCGCAGCGGCGATTACTACTGGAACAGCGGCATGTTCCTGGTGCGCGCCGATGTCTATCTGCGGGAACTCGAACGCCACGCGCCGGATATCGCACAAGCAGCGGACAAGGCCATGCAAAATCTGCAGACGGACGGCGCGTTTCTGCGCCCGGACCCGGAAGTCTTCAGCGCCTGCCGCAGCCAGTCCATCGACTATGCGGTCATGGAGCGCACCCGCGCCGGCGTGCTGGCGCCGCTGGACGCCGGCTGGAGCGACCTGGGCTCCTGGGACAGCCTGCTGGCCGCGGGCGAAAAAACCCCGGACGGCAACCTGACCCGGGGCGAAGTGGTGCTGCAGGATGTCTCGGGTTCGCTGGTGCACGCGGGCACGCGCCTGGTGACCGCCATCGGTCTGCGCGACCAGCTGGTGGTGGAGACCGGCGATGCGGTGCTGGTGGCGCCGGTGGACCGCGCCCAGGAGGTCAAGCAGCTGGTGGCCAGCCTGCGGCAAGCCAAACCCCAGGTCACCGAGAACCACCCGCGCGTGCATCGTCCCTGGGGCTGGTACGAATGCCTGGCCCGGGGTGAACGCATGCAGGTGAAGCGCATCCAGATCAAACCGGGCGCCAGCCTGTCGCTGCAGCTGCACCACCGGCGCGCGGAACACTGGGTGGTGGTGAAGGGCGAGGCCGAAGTGATCCGCGGTGACCAGCAGTTCACGCTCAGCGAAAACCAGTCCACCTATATACCGGCCGAAACCCGGCACCGGCTGCGCAATCCCGGCCAGCAGCCCCTGGAGATCATCGAGGTCCAGAGCGGCGAGTACCTGGGCGAGGACGACATCGAACGCTTCGACGATGAGTATGGGCGTTGCTGATTTGCCGGCGGATCCGCGCAAGGCCTGCTTCAAGGCCTACGACATCCGCGGGCGGGTCCCGGATGAGCTTGACCCGGGGCTGGCGGCGCGCATCGGCCGCGCCTTCGCCGAACAGTTCAAGCTGCAGCGCGTGGTGATGGGCCGGGACGTACGGCTGTCGGGGCCGGAGCTGGCACGGGCACTGGCCTCCGGCCTGGCTGCTGCCGGCGCGCGGGTGTTGGATATGGGCCTGTGCGGCACCGAGGAGCTGTACTTCGCCGTCAACCACCTGGAATGCGACGGCGGGGTGATGGTGACCGCCAGCCACAACCCCTCCGACTACAACGGCTTCAAACTGGTGCGCCAGGGCGCGCGTCCGGTGAGCGCCGACACCGGCCTGCAGGAAATCGCACAACGCGCACTCGCGGAGCGGCGCGCGTCCACCCCGGCAGCGGCGCCGGAGGTCGTCCAGGCGCGCGACGCTTATGTGCTGCACGTATTGAAACTTTTGCGCACCAGGCTGCCGGCCTTCAGGCTGGTGGTGAACCCCGGCAACGGCGCCGCCGGCCCGCTGCTGGAAAAACTCTGCGCCCGTCTGCCGTTTTCGGTGACCTGGATGAACCGCGAACCGGATGGACATTTTCCCAACGGCGTGCCCAACCCGCTGTTGCCGGAAAACCGCGAGGCCACGGCCCGGAGGGTGCGGGAATACGGCGCGGACCTGGGGCTGGCCTGGGACGGGGATTTCGACCGCTGTTTCTTTTTTGACGAGCGCGGCGAGTTCATCGAGGGCTACTACCTGGTGGGGCTGCTGGCGGAATACTTTTTGCGGCGTTTCCCCGGCGCCAGGATCATCCACGACCCGCGCCTGGTGTGGAATACCCGCGACATCGTGGAACGCCTGGGGGGCGTGGCCATCGAATCCAAGTGCGGCCATGCCTTCATCAAGGAACGCATGCGCAGCGAGGATGCGGTGTACGGCGGCGAAATGTCGGCGCATCACTACTTCCGGGATTTTTTCTATTGCGACAGCGGCATGATTCCCTGGCTGCTGGTGCTGGAACTCATGGCCGAGAGCCAACAGCCGTTGTCGGCGCTGCTGGCGGAGCGCATGCGCAGGTTTCCGGTGAGCGGCGAGATCAACCGCGCGGTGCGGGACAGCAATGCCGCCATGAAACGAGTGGAGAACCACTATGCGGGTCAAGGGTCGGTTTCCCGGGTGGACGGCCTGAGCATGGATTTTGGCGCCTGGCGTTTCAATCTGCGGCCCTCCAATACCGAAGCACTGCTGCGGTTGAATGTGGAATCGCGGGGCGACGCCGCACTGGTGCAGGCATGCACCCGGGAGATTCTTGGACTCATTGACACCGCCTCGCCGCAGGAGGCGGGCGCGTGAAGGTCCTGGTCACCGGCGGCACCGGCTACATCGGCTCCCACACCTGCGTGGCGCTGCAGGCCGCGGGCCATGAAATCACCATCGCCGACAATCTTTCCAACAGTTCACCCGAAGCGCTGGCGCGCATCGCGCGCATCAGCGGCACACGCCCCGGCTTCCAGGCATTGGACATGCGCGATGCGCCGGGACTGGAAAAACTGTTCGACGCGCAGTGCTTCGATGCCATCATGCATTTCGCCGGGGTGAAAGCGGTGGCGGAGTCGGTGGCGGACCCGCTCAAGTATTACAGCAACAACGTCATGGGCAGCATCGCGCTGTTCGACAGCGCCTTGCGCCACGGCGTGACGCGCCTGGTGTTCAGTTCCTCGGCGACGGTGTATGGCGAAAACTCGCGATCTCCGATCCGCGAGGACGCGCCGGTGGCGCCCGTCAATCCCTATGGCCGTAGCAAACACATGGTTGAGGAAATTCTCACAGAGATGTGCCGGGCGAATGCCGGCTTGCGCGTCATGGCGCTACGCTATTTCAACCCGGTGGGTGCCCATCCCAGCGGCCTGGTGGGTGAAGCCCCGGTGGGCACTCCCAATAACTTGATGCCCTATTTATGCCAGGTGGCGGCCGGCCGGCTGGAAGAACTCACGGTATTCGGAACAGATTACCCAACGCCGGACGGTACGGCGGTCCGCGATTACATCCACGTCATGGACCTGGCCGAAGGCCACCTCAGGGCCCTGGAGTTTCTCGAATCGCACGGCGGCATGCACCTTGTCAACCTGGGCACCGGCCGCGGCACCAGCGTGCTGGAGATGCTGACGGCATTCCAGCGGGTCAACCAGGTGCCGATCCCTCATCGCTTCGGCGCACGCCGGCCGGGTGACACCAAGGAAACCTTCGCAGATGTGGCGCTTGCCGACCGGGTGCTGGGCTGGCGCACGCAATATTCGCTGGATGACATGTGCCGCGATGCCTGGCGCTGGCAGAAGATGAATCCCAAGGGTTACGAATAAAGCGCGGCGACAGTTTCAAACCGGTTGCTTTAATAAAGTCGCAAATTGCCGCAGGATTATTTCCTGCTGCAACAGCCGTTACTCTATGGCGGCCTGTGCCCATAGGCTAAAATAGCCGACTTAACCGGAGAGCTACCGAAGCGGGTGAGGCAGTTCAACTGCCGAACGCCTCGTCACGGATGACGAGGCTGGTCAGCATACCAGGGATGGTACAGTGAGCATGAAGAGTTTCTTGGAGAGGTACCGAAGCGGGTGAGGCAGTTTAACTGCCGAACGCCTCGTCACGGATGACGAGGCTGGTCAGCATACCAGGGATGGTACAGTGAGCATGAAGAGTTTCTTGGAGAGGTACCGAAGCGGTCACAACGGCACCGACTCGAAATCGGTTGGGGGCTAAACGCCCCACGTGGGTTCGAATCCCACCCTCTCCGCCATTATTCAAATAGGTATTCGAACCCAGGTGGTATCGATGGGTTCGGTTCGACAAGTTTGTCGTGAACAAACTTGGACCGCCGAATGCGGGCCCGCGGAGCGGGGAGCCCCCAGGGATGGGGGCGAACAATCCCACCCTCTGCGCCAATATTGCATTACACTAGAACTTGCCTCGAATTGCTTGTCACCCTTCTCCCACCGGGACAGGGAAATAAGAGATAATTTCTAGTTACAGCTCATAGCCTGGAACACACGCATGGCCCCACGCCACATCTATAAAGTGATCTTCATGAACCAGGGCAAGATCTACGAGGTCTATGCCCGCAAGGTGAGCCAGGAGGGCTTCTGGGGATTCATCGAGATCGAGCAGTTGGTGTTCGGCGAGCGCTCCAGCGTGGTGCTGGATCCCAGCGAAGAGAAACTCAAGGACGAGTTCGCCGGCGTCAAGCGCACTTTCATCCCCATGCACGCGGTGGTGCGCATCGACGAGGTGGCCAGGGAAGGCACCGCCAAGATCATCGCCATGGACGGCGCTTCCAACGTGACGCCATTCCCCATGCCCGTGTACACACCGGGCAGTACCACCAAGAAATGAGTTTGACAGCCCTACGGGTGCAGTCCTGAGCATGCGCTTCGCCATGCTGGGCAGCGGCAGCCGCGGCAACGCCACGCTGGTGGAATGCGGTGACACCATCGTCATGGTGGATTGCGGGTTTTCCGCCACCGAAACCCGCGCCCGGCTGGCGCGCTTGGGGCTGGAGCCAGATGATATTTCGGTGTTGCTCATCACCCACGAACACTCGGACCACGTGAACGGCGCGGCGCGCTTCGCCGGCCGCCATGAAATTCCGGTGTGGTGCACTCGGGGAACCCTGGCGGCCTGCGCCAGGGCCGGGTTGCAGAGCGCGGAAACTTTCGATCCGCAGCTGCAACTGGATTTGGGCGACCTGCAGATCGTGCCCCTGACGGTGCCCCATGATGCGCGCGAACCCACCCAGTTCACCATTACCGACGGCTTGCACAAACTGGGCATTCTCACCGACACCGGCAGCATCACCGATCATATCCGCCGGCGGCTGGCGGATTGCGACGCGCTGATCCTGGAATGCAACCACGACAGCGAGATGCTGGAGTATGGCCCGTATCCCGAGCCGCTCAAGGCGCGGGTCGGCGGTCCGCTGGGTCATCTGAGCAATGCCCAGGCGGCGGAGTTGCTGGCGGATCTGGATTGCGGGGCGCTGCAGCATCTGGTGGCGGCCCATCTGAGCGAGAAGAACAACACCCCGGCATTGGCGCGCGCCGCACTGGCCGGCGCCTTGAACTGCGAACTGCAGTGGATCCAGGTGGCGTCCCAGGATTCTGGTCTGGACTGGCGTGAACTGCTGACGCCGGTCTGAATGGCGGCATCCGCCTGCGGCCGGGCCGGCGAACCGGCGCCGCGGATTCCAGCTTGGAGGGCCGGATGGCCTTCCGGTAAAATACCCGTCTGTTCACGCCCAAGGACCCAGCATGCTGCAGTTCCGTGGTGGCCCGGCACTCTCCGGGTTCCGCATCCAGAAACTGCTCGACAATCTCCGCAACCTGATCCCCTCGGTACGCGCACTCAGCGCCGAGTACCGCTATTTCGTGGACATGAACGGCGGCATCAGCGCCGGCGAGGAGCGCATCCTCAAGGAACTGCTGGCCGAAGGCCGGCCGCCGGCGGAACAGGAACCGGCCGGCCAGCTGCTGCTGTGCGTGGCGCGCTTCGGCACCATCTCCCCCTGGGCCAGCAAGGCCACCGATATCGCGCACAACTGCGGGCTGGTGAAAATCCAGCGTATCGAACGCGGCATCGCCTACCACCTGGAAACCACGGGCGCCGCGCTGCAACGCGACGCGCTGCTGAAAGCCGGATCGGTGTTGCACGACCGCATGACCCAGAGCCTGCTGCTAGACGCGGCCCTGGCGGTGCGGCTGTTTGAGCAGGCCTCACCGGCGAAACTCCACAGCATCGAGGTGCTGAAGGGCGGGCGCAAGGCGCTGGTGAAAGCCAACAAGTCCTTCGGTTTCGCCCTGTCGGAAGACGAAATCGATTACCTGCTGAAGTATTACAGCGGCCTGGAACGCAATCCCACCGACGCCGAGCTCATGATGTTCGCCCAGGCCAATTCCGAGCACTGCCGCCACAAGATTTTCCGCGGCGACTGGATCATCGATGGCCAGCCCCAGAGCGTTTCGCTGTTCGACATGATCCGCAGCACCTACAACCACAATTCCCAAGGGGTGTTGTCGGCCTACCGCGACAATGCCGCGGTGATTCAGGGCCACATGGGCCGGCGTTTCTTCCCGCGTCCCCTGGACAAGCTCTACACGCACTCGCAGGAAGCAGTCCCGATACTCATCAAGGTGGAAACCCACAACCATCCCACCGCCATCTCACCTTTTCCGGGGGCCGCCACCGGCTCCGGCGGCGAGATCCGCGATGAAGCCGCCACCGGCCGGGGTGCCAAGCCCAAGGCCGGGCTCACCGGCTTTACCGTTTCCAATCTGCGGATTCCCGGATTCGAGCAACCCTGGGAACCGGATTCCGGCCGCCCGCAGCGCATGGCTTCCGCCCTGGAGATCATGCTGGAAGGCCCCATCGGCGCCGCCAGTTTCAACAATGAATTCGGCCGGCCGGCCATCAACGGCTATTTCCGCAGTTTTGAAATGCAGGTCAACGGCGTGGGGCGCGGCTACCACAAGCCCATCATGATCGCCGGCGGCCTGGGCAATGTGCGCGCTATGCACGTGGAAAAATCTGACTTGCCGGTGGGCGCCAAAGTGGTGGTGCTGGGCGGTCCCGCCATGAAGATCGGCTTAGGCGGCGGCGCGGCCTCCAGCATGGCCAGCGGCGCCGGCATCGAGGAGCTGGACTTCGCTTCGGTGCAGCGCGGCAATCCGGAAATGCAGCGCCGTGCCCAGGAAGTGATCAATGCCTGCTGGGCCCTGGGGGACGCCAACCCGGTTGTTTCGGTGCACGACGTGGGCGCCGGCGGCCTGTCCAACGCCGTGCCGGAAATCCTGGACGCCAGCAAGCGCGGCGGCCGGGTGGAACTGCGGCGCATACCCAACGACGAACCCGGCATGTCGCCCATGGAACTGTGGTGCAACGAGTCCCAGGAGCGCTTCGTGCTGGCGGTGGCGCCGGCGCAGCTCATGGAATTCGAACGCATCTGCAAACGCGAGCGCTGCCCGTTCGCGGTCATCGGCGAGGCCAGCGACGAGCGCAGGCTGGTGATTACCGACGCAGTCTTCAATGACAGGCCGGTGGACATGGGCATGGAGGCGCTGCTGGGCAAGCCGCCCAAGATGCTGCGCGATGTGCGCCGCGTGAAAGTGCCGCTCACGGCTTTTCAAACCGCCGGGCTGGACCTGCAGGAAGCCGCGCGGCGCGTGCTGCGGCTGCCGGCGGTGGCCGACAAGGGCTTTCTGATCACCATCGGCGACCGCACCGTGGGCGGCCTGGTGTGCCGCGACCAGATGGTGGGGCCCTGGCAGGTGCCGGTGAGCGACGTGGCGGTGACCGCGGTGGATTACGACGCTTGCCACGGCGAAGCCATGGCCATGGGCGAACGCACGCCGCTGGCGCTGGTGAACGCGCCGGCATCCGGCCGCATGGCGGTGGCGGAAGCCATCACCAACATGGCCGCGGCCGACATCGGCGAATTGTCGAATCTGCGCCTGTCCGCCAACTGGATGGCGGCCTGCGGACACCCGGGGGAGGATGCGGCGCTCTACGACACCGTCAAGGCCGTGAGTGAACTGTGCGTGGCCCTGAACATCGCCATCCCCGTGGGCAAGGATTCGCTCTCCATGAAAACCGTGTGGCAGGACGGCAAAGCCACCCACGCCATGCTGGCGCCGGTGTCGCTGATCGCATCGGCGTTCGCCCCGGTGGAGGACGTGCGCCGGACGCTGACGCCGCAGCTGCAGCTGGATCAGGGTGACACCGCGCTGCTGCTGGTGGATTTGGGCGGCGGTCGCAACCGCCTGGGCGGCTCCTGCCTGGCGCAGGTGTTCGGCGCCCTGGGCGAGGCCGGCCCCGACATTGAAAGCCCGGCTGAACTGGGGGGATTTTTCGCCGCCATCCAGGAATTGAACCGCGCCGAGCGGCTGCTGGCCTACCATGACCGCTCGGATGGCGGCCTGTTTGTGAGCCTGTGTGAAATGGCGTTTGCCTCCCACTGCGGCATCGAAGCCAACCTGGAGGAGGTAGGCGAGGACAGCGTCGCCGCGCTGTTTGCCGAGGAATGCGGCGCGCTGCTGCAGGTGCGCGCCGAGGATGTGCCGCTGGTGCAGCGGGTGTTCGCCAGCCATGGCCTGCTGAATGTGCCGGTGCTGGGCAGGCCGCGCCGAGACGACCGCATTGTATTTACCCATGCTGAACGCGTGGTGCTGGAGGACAGCCGCGTCGCCTATCAAGGCCTGTGGAGTGAAACCAGCCTGCACCTGCAGCGGCTGCGCGACCATCCGCGCTGCGCGCAGCAGGAATTCGACGCCAAGCTGGAAACGGGTGATCCCGGCCTGCACGCCAAACTGAGTTTCGATGCCAGTGAAAATGTGGCTGCGCCGTATATCGCCACGGGATTGCGCCCGCGCATCGCGGTGCTGCGGGAGCAGGGCGTGAACGGCCAGAGCGAAATGGCGGCGGCTTTCGACCGCGCCGGTTTCGCCGCCATCGACGTGCACATGACCGACATTGCCGAGGGCCGGGTGACGCTCACGGAGTACGCCGGCATCGTCGCCTGCGGCGGGTTTTCCTACGGCGACGTGCTGGGCGCCGGCCAGGGCTGGGCCAAGTCCATCCTGTTCAATCCGCGGGCGCGCGACGAGTTCGGGCGGTTCTTCGACCGCAATGACAGTTTCGGCCTGGGAGTGTGCAACGGCTGCCAGATGATGGCGGCGCTCGGCGACCTGATTCCCGGCACCGTGGGCTGGCCGCGATTCGTGCGCAACGCCTCGGAACAGTTCGAGGGGCGTTTGAGCCTGGTGGAAATCCAGCCCTCCGCTTCGCTGCTGTTCAGCGGCATGCAGGGCACGGTGCTGCCCATCGCGGTGGCCCACGGCGAAGGCCGGGCGGAATTCACCCGCGTGGACGGCGCCCAGCAGCTGCTTGCCAGCGGGCGGGTGCCGCTGCGCTTCGTGGACAACCATGAACGCCACACCGAGGCCTATCCCGCCAATCCCAACGGTTCGCCGCTGGGCATCGCCGGCATTTGCAATACTGACGGGCGCTTTACCCTGCTGATGCCGCACCCGGAGCGAGTGTTCCGCAGCCTGCAGATGTCCTGGCACCCGCGCGGCTGGGGCGAGGATTCACCCTGGATGCGGATGTTTCACAATGCCCGCGCCTGGCTGGGCTGACGGGCGAAAAAAACCGGGATTTACCCCTGGATTTGCCGGCGGGATGCAGCGATCAACTTGCCAGCTATCAGTCCGGGATGCACACGTGATAGCCCATGGGGATGTTGCAGACGCCGTCGTTCTGGGAATGGTTTCTCAGGCGGTAGACGAATTCCTCGACCATGCGCTGCGCCACCGGCACGCCTGCGGCGCTGGCCGGCGCAAATTTCCACTGGCGCAGCGCATCCATGGACGCATTCCCGAACAGGATTGAACCGCTGATGTGGGTCACCCGCATGTCCGTGATTTTGCCCTCGGGCGTCAGGGTGAAGGCCACCGTGGCGCTGCCTTCCACGCCGCGTTCCAGCGCGAACACCGGATAGACGGGGGCGTGCGTTTCAATCACGCTGGCCGCCATGTGCTGGTAATTATTTTGGGTCTTGACGGCTGCTGCAGCCACAACTGCCGGTGCTGGTGCAAGCAGCGGCGCGGTTGGAGCGGAGATCGGCGCATGTTGCAGGCGCTGCGCTGCAGGCATGTGAATGGCAGTCAGTGTATGCGGCTGCTGCAGGGCGGCAATTGGAACATGCGGCGCGACCATGGGGGGCGCCGGAGGTTGCACCAGCGCCGGTGTATGCGGAACAGCCGTGTTGCCCAGCAGGCCGTACTTGGCCGCAAGTAATGGCTGCAACACCGGTTGTTGGCGGGTGATTTGGGTGAGGGTGGCGGCCAGCAACAATGCGGAGATAATCAGCAGCGGCAGCCAGAAAACCGGCGCATCCTGGGTGCGCAGGCCCAGCAGGCGGTGGATCCTGTTGAATATCTGCCCGCCATCCGCGCCCAACAGCAATGCTTTGTGTGGATGGCGCAGGCTCTCGAGTTCCGTCAATGCCCGCGCATAGGCCACGGCGTTGCCGTGCAATCCCACCACCATGTCATCGCAGCACAACTCGCGTTCCATGCGCGCCTGGCGTGAAATCCAGCCCACCACCGGGTGATAGAACAACAGGGTTTCCACCGCCACTTGCAGCAGGTTCCAGAAATAATCCTGCCGGCAGATATGCGCCAGTTCATGGGCCAGTATGAGTTCCATCTGTTCGGGCGTCAGGCCCGCGATGCTGCTGGGAGGGATCAGGATGACGGGCTTCAGCCAGCCGATAACGGAGGGCACCGCGACGCCGGTGGAAACCGCCAGCCGCACGGCCTTTGAGATGCCGAACTGCCGGCAGAGTGTCTCGATTTTGGACTGCCATTCCTGCAGGTAAACGAAGCTGGCGGTTTTGCGGATGCCATAGGCATGATGCCAGCTGCGGAACACGCGGATGGTCGCGACGCTGACGCCCAGCAGCCAGATGGGAACCGCCCACGGTATCAGGCGCTGCAGCCAAGGGCCGAGCAACGCGCTCGCGCCGGGTGACACGCCGGCGGCCTGCTGGGCATGGGAAGCGCCCACCACAGAGAGCATGTGGGCTGCCAGTTGCGGATCCTGAGCCACGGCATCGCCCGCCAGGTGGATGAAGGTGATGACCGGCAACGCGGCCAAGGCCGCCAGTGTGCCCAGCGCCAGGTGGTAGCGGGCCCTGGGCGACTTGCCCTTGAGCATGTGCCGTGCGCACAGGTATACCAGGCCCACCGCGATGCCCTGCCACACGAAATGCACCAGTGTCCAGCCAAGCCGGTGGACAAACGCTGAATCCAGCAGCACCTGCAGGGTATTCATAGGTGATGCTTCTCCAGTTCATCCAGACGCGCCCGGATGCGGCGGATTTCCTCCAGGCTGGCGGGTTTGGCGGAACCCAGTGCCTGCATGACCAGTTCTGCAGCGGAGCCTTCAAATACGCGGTGCAGCAGCTTGCCCAGGATCTGGCGCTGGGTTTGGGGCCGGCTCAACACCGCCTTGTAGACATGCGCGCGCTCTGCGTCGTCCCGGCTCACCAGACCCTTCTGGTACATGATCTGCAGCATGCTCAGCACCGTGGTGTAGGCCAGGCCGTGGCGCTCCAGGGATTCGTGCACCTGACGGACGGTGCAGGGGCCCAGATGCCAGAGCACGCATAGTATTTCGAGTTCGGTCTCGGTGGGTTCGGGCAAGCCCGGTTTGGCGGAAGTTTTCCTGGGCGTCATCGGTTGCGCGATCCTGGTGGCTGGTTTTAATGCGATGCCATGAAGTATAGTACAGACTACTAGGGAGCTAGTAATTTTTTCCAAGCCCTTGCAAATTCCCTGGATCGTCTTATACTACTACTCGAATAGTACTTTTTGCGCAGTACTCCACCGGTTGGGTGGCAATTTCATTAAGGAACAAGCAGTTATGAACAAAACCTTGACCGTACTCGGCGCCAGCCTGTTGCTGTTGGGCTGCGCCACCCAAAAACCCGCGGCCAACAATCAGGCCGGCCCGGTCATCATGCACGGCACCAAACCGGAGGCGGACAAGAACATGATTTGTTCCCGTTCCCGTCCCATGGATTCCCACATACCGGAGCTTATCTGCGTGACCCCGGCAGAGGCCGCCGCCCGCAAGAAGGCTGCACAGCAGCAAATGCAGAACTACCAAAATTCGCCTTCAGCTGGCGGCTGTCCCCCAACCTGCGATTTGGAATAGACCCTCCCGGCATCCGCAGCAGCCACAGCAATTCACCGCGGGGACGCGCATTGGTAAACGCCGGCGAATGATCAATTTGCCGGCAACCACATCCATCCAAGGAGGGTGCATATGTTCAAGGCTTGTCTGACTGTGATATTTGTTTCCGGTGCGGTCATGGACTGTGCTTCACAAGCTGCACCCCAATCGGCTTCAACAGCCGGGGTGGAGAAGCGCGTGGCGGTGCTTCGCGGCACCATACCCACGGACCGGAAATTGATCTGTTCACAATCCAGGCCGTTGGGTTCCCATATCCCGGAGCAGGTATGCATTACCAGGGCCGCACAGGAACTGCAGCGCAAGAAAACCCGGGAGAGGGTGCACGATCTTCAGACTGCGCCTGCACCGTTTAACAACTGCAACGCAACCGTGTGCTGATCGCCATTTGAAACGCGATTCCACAGACCAAAAACGCGCTCTGGGGTAAACTACCGTCACTAGCTTCTATGGAGCTGACGGCATGCCCACGCAATTCCGCGACGTCACCCTACATGCACCTACCGGCAGCAGGCTTTCCTGCAAGGGCTGGCAGCAGGAAGCCGCATTGCGCATGCTGCACAACAACCTGGATCCGGCAGTGGGCGAGAATCCCAAAGAGCTGGTGGTGTACGGCGGCATGGGCAGGGCGGCGCGCAACTGGGAATGCTTCGACAAGATCGTGGCAACCCTCAGGCGCCTGGAAAACGACGAAACCTTGCTGATCCAGTCCGGCAAGCCGGTGGGCGTGTTCAAGACCTCGGAAACCGCCCCCCGGATACTCATCGCAAATTCCAACCTGGTGGGCAAATGGGCCACCTGGGAGCATTTCTTCGAGCTGGACAAGAAGGGCCTGATGATGTTCGGCCAGATGACCGCCGGCTCGTGGATCTACATCGGTTCCCAGGGAATCGTGCAGGGCACTTACGAAACCTTCGCCGAAGCGGTGCGCCAGCATTATCAGGGCGATGCCCACGGCAAATGGCTGCTGACCGGCGGCTTGGGCGGTATGGGCGGTGCCCAGCCGCTGGCGGCGGTGTTCGCCGGCTTGAGCTGCCTGGCGGTGGAGGTGGATGAAGCGCGCATCGACAAGCGGCTGCAATCCGGCTATCTGGACCACAAGGCCAGGTCCCTGCAGGAAGCCTTTGCCATCCTGCGGCAGGCGCTGGAGAAGGGTCAGCCGGTTTCCATCGGCCTGCTGGGTAACGCCGCGGAGTTGTTCGAGGAAATCTACAAGGGTGATTTTCATCCGCACCTGGTCACCGACCAGACTTCCGCCCATGACCCTTTGAATGGCTACATTCCCGCGGGCTATACCCTGGCCAAGGCCGCCGAATTGCGCGGCAGTGATCCCGGCAAATATGTGGAGCTGGCCAAACAATCCATGGCGCGGCAGGTGCGCGCCATGCTCGGGTTCCATGCCAAAGGCATTGCCACTTTCGATTACGGCAACAACATCCGTGCCATGGCCCAGGATGCGGGCGTCAGCAACGCCTTCGACTTCAAGGGCTTCGTGCCGCTGTACATACGCCCGCTGTTTTGCGAAGGCATGGGCCCGTTCCGCTGGGCGGCCCTGTCCGGCGACCCGCAGGACATTTACCGGACCGATGCCAAGGCCAAGCAACTGTTTCCCGACAAAACCCATTTGCATCGCTGGCTGGACATGGCTCGCCAGCGCATAAAGTTCCAGGGGCTGCCGGCGCGCATCTGCTGGCTGGGTTACAAGGAACGCCACCAGCTGGGTCTGGCGTTCAATGACATGGTGCGCAGCGGCGAACTGAAAGCGCCGATTGTCATCGGCAGGGACCACCTGGATGCGGGCTCCGTGGCTTCTCCCAACCGCGAGACCGAGGGCATGCGTGACGGCTCGGATGCGGTGGCCGACTGGCCGATCCTGAACGCGCTGCTCAACACCGCCAGCGGTGCTTCCTGGGTGAGTTTCCACCACGGTGGCGGCGTCGGCATGGGTTATGCGCTGCACGCCGGCCTGGTGATCGTCGCCGATGGCAGCGAACGCGCGGGAAAAGCCCTGGAACGTGTGCTGATAAACGACCCGGGCACCGGCGTCATGCGGCATGCGGATGCCGGTTACGAAAAAGCCATCCAGGTGGCTAAACAGCGCGGCATCGACCTGCCTATGCTGGATATACGCTGAAGTCTGGTTCGGCGTGTAACGCTGCCATGACAATGGATCTGAATGCGGACTTGGGCGAAGGTTATGGCGACGATGCCGCGCTCATGCCCCTGCTCACCAGCGCCAACATCGCCTGCGGGGCGCATGCCGGTGATGCCGCAAGCATGCGCCAGAGCGTGAAAGCCGCGCTCGGCAACCACGTCAAAATCGGTGCGCATGTTTCCTATCCGGATCGTGAAGGTTTCGGCCGGCGCGAGCTGTCGCTGCCGGCGGCCAAACTCACCGCCGCGGTGCTGGAACAGATTCAGGTCCTGGACGCGGTGGCCCGCTCGCAACGGACACAAGTGCATTACCTCAAGGCCCACGGGGCCTTGTACAACCGCATGGCGGATGACGCCGAGACCGCCGATGCGGTGCTCGCAGCCATGAAATCCTTTGATGCCGGCATGCCCCTGCTGACACTGCCCGGCAGTGTGGCCATGGAACGCGCCCGCCTGAAGGGTGTTCGGGCCGTGGCTGAAGCCTTCGCCGACCGCGCTTATAACTCTGCATCCAGGCTGGTGCCGCGCAGCCGCCAGGGCGCGGTCATCACGGATGTTGCCAAGGTAGTACAGCAGGCCGTAACCCTGGCTACCACCGGTGCCATCGCCAGCATCGAGGGCGCCCAGATCACCATTCACGCCAGGTCCCTATGCCTACACGGCGACACCCCAGGCGCGGTGCAACTGGCACGGGCGGTGCGCACGGCGCTTGAAAAGGCGGGCGTGAAACTCGGTGCCTTTGCATGAATACCCGCTGGATGGGGGAGGGCGCGCTGTTGATCGATACGCCGGACGCGGTCAGCGCGCAACAACTGCGGCTGGCGATTCTGCAGCTGGCTGTTACGGGAATTATCGAACTGCTGCCCGGATACAACTCCCTGCTGGTGGAATTCGACGCCCTCGGCTTTGACGCGGAGGGTTTCATTCGATTGCTTCCGGGCGTGTTGCAGTCCCGCAAGCCTGAACTGTCCTCACAGGAACACGAGATACCGGTCCGCTACGACGGCCAAGACCTGGAGGAGGTTGCCGGTATCAGCGGCCTGGAACCGGAGGAAGTGATCCGGCGCCACAGTTCGGCCGTCTACAGCGTGGCATTTCTGGGGTTTGCACCCGGTTTTCCCTATATGACCGGGCTGGATCCGGCGTTACAGGTGCCGCGCCTGAAAACCCCGCGCACCAAGGTCATGGCCGGCGCGGTTGCCATCGCCGGCGAGTTCGCCGGCATCTATCCGCAGGCCACGCCCGGCGGATGGCGCATACTGGGCCACACGGACGCGGTGTTGTTCGATGCGCGACAAACATCACCGGCGCGGCTGTCACCCGGCGACCGGGTGCGCTTCAGGCGGCAGACGTGATCACGGTGGTCGAACCCGGGCGTTTCACCAGCTTCCAGGATCTGGGACGAAGCGGTTATGCCCATCTGGGCGTGCCGCATGCAGGGGCGGTGGACAGTCTCGGCATGCGCCAGGCCAACCTGCTGGTTGGCAATCCACAGGACGCCGCCACCCTGGAAATGACCCTGCAGGGACCCACGCTGCATTTTGGCGTGGACGCAGTGGTGGCATTTTCCGGCGGCAGGCTGGAGCCAAGCCTGGACGGCGAACCGCTGCCCATGCACCAAAGCCTGCAGATATCAGCCGGACAAACTCTCGGCTGCGGAAAGTTGTTGTCCGGAGTGCGCAGTTACCTGGCCATCGCCGGGGGTTTCTCCCCGCCGGCCACGCTCTCCAGCCGCTCCAGCGATAGTTTCGCTGGACTGGGCCCGCCGCTGCTGTGCGCCGGCGACTTGATCCATTGCGAAACACGCACGCTGAAATGCGGATGGTATTTGCGATCGCCTGCCGGTTTCACACACGATGCGGGGGTGCGGGTGATGGCAGGTCCGCACGACGACTGGTTTGAGGCACAGGCATTGCAGCAGTTGCTGGATGGCAGCTATGAAGTGCGGGCGGAAAGTGACCGGACCGGCTTACGCTTGAAAGGCGCCCGCATCGCGCAGCGTCGCGGAGTGGAACTTCCGTCCCAAGGCATGGTTTCCGGCGCCATCCAGATACCCGGCGACGGCCAGCCCATCGTGCTGTTGTGCAACCACGGTAGCACCGGTGGTTATCCGGTGATCGCCGTGGTGATTCAAGCGGATTTGCCGCATTTGGGGCAGTTGCGTGCAGGCGACCGGTTGCGATTCGCGGCAGTGACACGGGCACAGGCGCTGGCTGCGTACCGGCATGCGGAAAGCGCCCTGCAAAATTCGCTGGTGAGCGCGGATGCCGGGTTGCTGGCAGCCCGCAGCCTGCTGGTTCTGGCCCGGGAACATCCTTCACTGCGCCGCGCCAAGCTGCAATTGGGGCGCTGGCATGTGGCGGTGCGCCGCTGACGTCTTGCATGACTGAATTATCCGCCCGCCGCCCCAGCCGCCGCTTCGCAGCTTATGTGCCGGTTGTCGCCATCTGCCTGGGGATGTTGATGGTTGGGTGCGCGCCCTGGCCGCAACGCCCGCAGCCGCTGTCGCCGACTCCGGCCGGGGAGCAGCAGGCTTCCAGGATCGTCAGGCTGGCCACCGCGGAGCTGGGCGTGCCATACAGATTCGGAGGCGACACGCCGCGCGGATTCGATTGCAGCGGCCTGGTGTACTACGTATTCCGGCATGCGGGTGTTCGCGTGCCGCGTACCGCCAATGAACAGTTGTACGCCTCGCATCCCGTGAGCTACCGGGATCTACAGCCTGGCGATCTGGTGTTTTTCGAGATCGCCGGCGATGCCCAGCTGCACGTGGGCATCTATATCGGCAACGGCGAGTTCATCCATGCGCCGGAAACCGGACAATCGGTCTCCATTGCGCGCCTGGATGATCCCTACTGGAAAACCCGTTTCGACCAGGCCGGACGTTTCTGAAACTCCGCCTTTAGCCAGCCTGGTGGGTGCGTGTAAAACCAGGCGCACATCCGGGTGCGCCTGATTGTGTGTGCCCGGCGCCCTAGGAGCCGACGTTCAAAACCGTCTTGACCGTATTTTGGGCAATCACCGGCGCGCTGCCTGAGGACGTAAATGTGATGTTATTCGCCGCGCCCGGGTCGTCCTGCGCCGCCTGGCAGGTGAAAGCCAGGGTGTATTGGCCCTGATTCAGGTATGCCGCGGTGAATTCGTACTCACCGGTGGTGTTGTTCAGTTGCACCGTGCTTTCCGTGACCGGCTGGCTGGTCGCGGGGGCGCTGTCGTTGATGTCGCCGGGCGTGGCGTTGGTGCCGCTGTACACGTACACCGCAGGCGTGCAGCCCGTGGTAATCAGCGGATTCGGCACCACCCCGATGATGTTGCCGGCGTTGACGGAATTTACCATCCGGCCCAGGGGAAATAACTGGTATGCGGTGGAGGCGCCGTTCGGCGGCTGTATGGATTTGCGCGCGTCAAAATCCACCACATAGGTGGTTCCGGTGGTGTTGCTGATGCTGAATGGTGTGTTGATGGTCAGATAGGTGTATTGACCACAGCTGCTGCAGGAAACCGCGGGCACCAGTGCATGCTGGCTGCCGTCGTTGAGCACTATGTATGAGTCCGTCCCGCTGCCATTGGCGCTGATGGTCAGCGTAAGGCTCGAGTATTGTCCGGCGGGCAGGATCCAGTTGCCGATGAGCGGCGTGGTCTTGCCCTGCTGCAGTTGCAGCAGGTCAATTTGCTGCGGCTGCGAAAAGCTCAGGGTTACCGGGCTGCCGCTTACCGGTACGGCTTCCACGCTGAGGATGTCAACCACCACGCTGGTGGCGTTGTCCACCGGGGCGTCAGTAAGCGCCAGAGTCATTTGACCGTTACCGCTGGAATTGCAACCAGCGAGTGCGCCGATGCTCAGGAACAAAAACAGGAATTTAATGCTCTGCGTATGCATAAACACCTCCCCACCCGGGTGGGATGGCAACATTTGCACGAATTAGATTCTACTCTCAATTAATTGTTCCGGCGCACCATGTCAATGTGTCCGGCTCGCGCCTGAGCGCCTCAATTGATGTTGACGAAAGTGGTCTGTCTGGCATTCACCGTGGCAGTAATTACCGGAGAAAACGTTATGTTGTCGGCGGTGGTTGGGTCATCCTGGGGCGCCTGACAGGTAAAAGCCACGGTATATATCCCGGGCGGCAGCCAGGCCACGGTGAAATTGTACAGCGCAGTGGTGAAATTGATTCCCACCAGCGCGCTGCTGATGGGCTGCACAGTTCCGGGAGGCGCATTCACGTTCACATCCGTGGGCGTCACCTGGCCGCTGTAGACATACACGGTCGGGGAGCATCCTGATGGCACCAGTGAGGGAGCCACCGTGCCGCTGATCATGCCGGCATCATTATTATCGATAATGCGGAAATCGGGCTGCAGGATGAACTGGTAGGGATTCGTGGGATCAGGAAGTATGGAGCTGCGCAAATTCAGGTCAACGGTGTAGTTGGCACTGATGTTCTGATACACGATGAAGTTGACCGGCAATGTATATTTGGTGGGTTTGCCATCCGGTATGACCAATGGATAGTTCACGCCGCTGCCTGTCAGTGTGACATTGGACTGAGTGGTGCCCGGGGCTGCTTCCAGATACAGGGTGATGGCTGTGTAATGACCGGCAGGCAGCGGGACATTGATCAGAAAGGCTGACAACCCGCCCTGGAGAGCAAAGAAATTCAGGGTGGTTACCGCCGGGAACGGATAGTACAAGGTGCCGTTGTCTCCGGTGACCGTGACTTCGGAAATCGAGATATTTGCGGCGCTGATCTGATCGGTCGGTGCATCAGCCATATACAGGTTCAGGGTCGGGGACGGGTTGCCGCCGCCGCAGGCACTGAGCAAAAGCACAAACAACACGGCAGCGCACCGGGCAATGATTCTGGGCATGAAAACTCCGGATCAGGATATTCGATACAGCTGGGGTGTCGGCTCGGTATTGGCGGGTGTTAGTGTACCGTTTAGTCCCGCCGGCTCCTAGGGGAGCAGCATGAAAAGCGGGTTGGGGCTGGAAAAAAAGAGGGGCCTCTTGTCAAAGGGGGAAAACAAGAGGCCCCGGACTCCCCCACGTTGCGTGAGGTTGTCATTAACTTTCAATGGCAACCTGCAACCTATGCAAGCATCCATTCAGCATGCCTAAATTATAGCCGAGTCCGGAAAATAGTTCACTTGTATGACATATTGCGGATCGCCGCTGCATGGCGCTGGCAAGGGAGCTGTCTGCGCCGGCCTCAGGCGCTGAAAAAATCGCCGCGCAATTCCGGGTTCAGGCTGCCGAGCAGCAGGCCGTTATGGATGTTTTCCGCGGCCACGCGAATGTCAGCATCCAGGCGACGATCGCCGTCTTGGGGCCGGACGTGCTCACGCAGCACGGCATGAAGCTTTTCCAATGACGGCGTGGTCTGCAATGGCCGCTGGGCGTCGATGGCAGCGGCCGCAGCCAGCGCTTCGATTGCCAATATGCTGCGTACATTTTCCAGGATTTGCAGCAATTTCAGACCCGCCCAGGGCGCCATGCTTACATGGTCTTCCTGGCCGGCGGAAGTGGGAATGTTGTCCGCCGAGGCCGGGTGCGCCAGGGTGCGGTTCTCCGAGGCCAGGGCAGCAGCCGCCACATGCGCGATCATGAAACCCGATTCCACCCCGGGTTCCCGGGCCAGGAACATTTCCAGGCGTGGGTTGATTTTCCTGAGCAGCAGGTCGGTGCGACGCTCGGAAATATTGCCCATTTCCGCAGCGGCGATCCCCATGAAATCCGCCAGGAACGCCAGCGGTTCGGCGTGGAAATTGCCGCCGGAGAGCACTTCGTCCCCGAAGATCAGCGGGTTGTCCGAGACGCTGTTGCATTCCCTGCCCAGTATCGCTGCGGCATGCGTGAGCGTATCCCAAACGGCGCCGTACACCTGCGGCATGCAGCGCAAGGCATACGGATCCTGGACACGGTCGCAACCCTGGTGGGAGCGCCAGATGTCGCTGCCGGTCAGCAGGCTGCGGAACATTTCCGCCACCCGGATCTGGCCGGGCAGGTTGCGGGCCGCATGGATGCGTGCATCGAAGGGGCTGTAACTGCCCGCCAGAGCCTCGACACACAGCGCGCCGATGACAATGGAAGACAACAGTGCCACGCGCGCTTGGAAAAATCCTTCCATGGCCAGCGCGGCACTCACCTGGGTGCCGTTCAGCAGCGCCAGGCCTTCCTTGGCCTGCAGTTGCACGGCTTGGGTATGTGCGGCAGCGAGCAGATCCGCGCCGCGCAGCAATTTGCCCCGGCAATTGGCTTCCCCTTCGCCGATAAGCGCCAGCGCCAGATGTGCCAGCGGCGCGAGATCGCCGGATGCACCCACCGAACCCTTAGCCGGTAATACCGGCAGCACCTCGTTGTTTAACAGTGCCAGCAGTGCGTCTACCACCACCGGACGGATGCCGGAATTGCCGACCGCCAGGCTGTTGGCCTTGAGCAGCAGAACGCGGCGGGTAATCGCCGGGGAAAGCGGCTCACCGAGGCCGCAGGCATGGCTGCGCACCAGGTTGTACTGCAACTGGATGAGCTGGTCACGGGATATATGCTCTCTGGCCAGCGCGCCGAAGCCGGTATTGATTCCGTAGCAGACCCTGCCGGTTTCGACCACCTGTTGCACCGTGTCGACGCTTTCCTGCATTTGCCGGCGCGCCTGCTCCGCGAGCGCTGCCTGTGGGTGTTGGCGTTCGAATTCATCGAGCGTTTTGAGCGACAAGTCGGCGCCGGTCAAGGACAGTTTTTTCATAGCTTGTTTCCCTTGAAAAACACTACATCCGGACTTATGCCGCCCAGCTGATAGCAGATGAAATCAGGGGAGGGTATGTCCCAGATGCTGAAATCCGCGTGCAGCCCGGGAACCAGGCTGCCGATTTTATCGGCACGGCCCAGGGCCTGGGCAGCATTGCGGGTTACGCCCAGCAGGGTTTCCGCGGGCGTCAGCCCGAACAGCACGGCGCTCATGTGCATTACCGCCAGCAGGCTGACAATGGGCGAGGAACCGGGGTTCAGATCGGTGGCCACGGCCATGGACACCTGATGTCGGCGCAGCAGTTCCAGAGGTGGTTTGCGGGTTTCCCGCAGGAAATAGAAGGCGCCGGGCAGCAGCACCGCCACCGTCCCGGCCTGGCGCATGGCTAGAACATCCTCTTCGGTGGCGTACTCCAGGTGGTCGCAGGACAGCGCCCCATGCACTGCGGCTTCGGCAGTGGCGCCCATGTGTGACAACTGATCGGTATGCGCACGCAGCTTCAGCCCCAGCGCGGTTGCGCGTATGAACAACAGGCGCAGATCCTCGACGCTGAACGCCATGCTTTCGGCGAAGATATCCACGTTCTCCGCGAGTTTTTCCCGCGCTACAACCGGCAGCATATCTTCGATGACCTCGGCAATATACCGCTCACGGCTGCCGCCTCTGGGGATTGCATGGGCGCCCAGGAAAGTCGGCACCACGTCCATGTTGAGCTTCAACCGCAGCAGCCGGATGGCGCGCAGCATCTTGAGTTCGTTTTCCAGGTCCAGGCCGTAGCCGCTCTTGATTTCGATGGTGGTGACACCTTCCGCCAGCAGTACCTTGAGTCGCGGCAGGGTTTCCTCCACCAGTTGCTGCTCACTGGCTGCGCGCACGGCATCCACCGTGATCTGGATGCCGCCGCCGGCGCGGGCCAGCTCTTCGTAACCGGCCCCCCGCAGCTTGAGAGCGTGCTCCGCCATGCGGTTGCCGGCATATAGCGCGTGGGTGTGGCAATCCACGAAGCCCGGCAGCATTACCCGGTTGGCGGCGTCAAACACCTGCTTGGCCGGCGCGTTCTCCGGCACACCCAGGGCTGCGATGCGTCCGGAGTTCACCGCCAGGGTGCGGGCGGACGAGATGGCAGCATCCCAATGCATGGGATAGATGCGGGCGTTCTTCACCAGCAGGTCGTACATGTATCCCAAATCTGCTTGCGAGCTTGGAAACCTGTGAGCATGCGTAACAATAACACACTGGAAAAACGGCTGAGCTGTTCGCGTCAGATCGAAGCTGATGACGGGTATGGCGTCAATAACAATGGAAAAACCCTCAAACTCCCCGTATCAGACGCGGTGAATCAAGCGTGGCTGGGGGCAGAGATTAATAACAGAGAACCCGGGCCGGGTATCAGGGTGGCTGTATCCATGGAAATACAGAAACAGCGCGAATTTACTCATGCTACGCGTGTCGCCATTAGAATATAAAACAATCATGGCGTGTTGAGCAGATGAGATTCCTGCGGTGAGGCAACGACGATTTGATAATCTCGACCGTTGATATCTGTGCAAACAAAAACTCCACACACCCATGGTAAGGCGTGTGGAGTTTGGGAACGCTGTCTAAGTCAGAAGTAATAAAATGCGCCAAGGTACGCGTAATTCACATTACCGCTGCCAGTGGTGTTGCTGTCGCCTACGTTGTGAAACTGCATGTAACCGAGGCGGAACGCCCAGTTATTTTCAATATTCAGTTGCACCCCACCGCCTATGTCATAGGTGGTGTTGTTCGATGACTCACTGTTTGCAATACCGGTAATTCCGCTACTGACACCCACATTTTCTTTGATGCTTGCTTCAATCAATCCAGCATTGGCAAACAAACTCCACATGTCATTCAGTGGCAGGTTGCCGACAGCGTCAATGCCAAAACCTGTCAATTTAACACTGATGTCTGCGGTGGCTGATACGGGTGATGTGATCGTGCCATAAAGATTCGCTGTGCCCATATTGAAATAATTGGCTTCCAGCGAAAAGTACTTATTAAACCTGTAGCCGACCCTCGGAACATATCCTGTGTCCGTTTTGCTATAGGTTATGGTGTTTGCATAACCCAGGCTGGTCAATTCTTGATTGAGTAATGACGCAGCGTCTTCTACGTCACTACCGTAGTTGGCTTGTCCAAGCGAAAGCCCCACATACCATGGGTTATCATCCGCCCGGGCAACCATCGTCGTCAGCAAACCGGCGAGTGCGATGATCGCAATCAGGCCGTATTTATGTGTGAATATCGTCCGTTTCATGTGAGGTACTCCTGTACAAAAATAACGTGTCCATACCTGAATTAATTCATATGTCGCTTCTATAGCCTAAGTCAATGCAGATGACGCAGATGAAAGGATTATCAAGAGATCCCAATGGGGTAATACCGCTTGTTTCCTGCGTATTACATAAATTATTTTATTATTGTTGCTTCACATGAAAGTTGATTTAAGTCAAAGTATTTAACTGTAACCGGGCGCTTCCCCAGGTGGGGAAGAATCAATCTGCGTGGATTGCTATTGCCGGCCTGTCTGCAACAACCCGTAACAAGCTGCTGAATCCGGATGTAACACATATGCATCCCGGGCACCAGTAACAACGACAATATCGGTGGGATTCACTATGGAACGATCGGCGTGCTTTATAATCCCGGGCAACCCCGTGTAAATCGAGCCCAGGGTATGCAGACGCGGCTGACTTTCAAATACCTGCTGACGCCGGAAGGCCTGCGGCGCGACCAGACGCTGGTGGTGGACGGGAACGGCGTAATCGAGGCGCTCACGCCCGCCATGGGTCCGGCCGATGGTTTCCTGGCGATTCCCGGCATGCCCAATGCCCACAGCCATGCATTTCAGCGGGCGCTTTCCGGATTCGGCGAACAACGGAAAGGCAGCGATACCTTCTGGAGCTGGCGCGAAGCCATGTACCGGCTCGCCGGCCGCATCACCCCGGAAGACATGTTGGTGGTGGCGCGCCAGGCGTTTCTGGAAATGCTGCGCGGCGGTTTCACCAGTGTGGCTGAATTCCATTATCTGCATCATCTGCCGGACGGCCGTCCAGGTCCGGAAATGGCCCGCGCCGTGGTGCAGGCTGCGGCCGAGACCGGCATCCGCCTGCGGTTGTTGCCGGTGTTTTACCAAAGCGGCGGATTCAACCAACCCGCTGGGCCTGAACAACGGCGTTTTGTGCATGCCACTATCGAGGACTACTGCCGGCTGCTGCAGGAGTTGCATGGTGTGCCGCTGGGCGTCGCACCCCATTCGCTGCGGGCGGTAAATCCCGAGAACCTGAGGCGGCTGATTGAAGTGGCAGAGCAGGAATATGGCGAACGCCTGCCCATCCACATCCATATAAGCGAGCAGCAGCTGGAAGTGGAAGAGTGCAGGAAACTCTACGGCATGACGCCGGTTGAACTGCTTTCGAAAACAGTACAACTGAATCCGCGCTGGAATCTGGTGCACGCCACCCATGCCAGCGAAGCGGAACGCCGGCTGCTGGCGCAGCGGGCTGTCACTGTGGTGCTATGCCCGGTCACTGAAGCGTATTTGGGCGACGGTCTGTTTGCAGCCGACGAATTTAAGGACGCGGGTGGACGGCTTGCCATCGGCTCGGACAGCAACTGCCGCATCGATGCCATCGAGGAATTGCGCTGGCTGGAATACGGGCAGCGTTTGCGCAAACAGCAACGTGCGCGGTTCGCGGATGCCAAAGGTCTGGGTCAATGCCTCTGGTCAGGGATCTGCACCGGTGGTGCGGCTGCCGTGGCGCAACCCGTGGGCGCCATCGCCGCAGGCAAGTACGCGGATCTGGTGGTGCTGGACGAACAGGCGGGGCCCTGGCTCGGGCATGGCATCGACACCCTGATGGATGCGCTCATCATCGGCGGCAGCCGCAACGACATTGCCGCGGTCTACGTGGGCGGCAAGCGCCTGGTGGATCACGGGGAGTCCAACGGCGCGCAGGCTGCTGCAGATGCGTTCGCGCGCGTCACCGCCAGCCTCAACAAACCAAGCTAATGCTGCCCAGACCTTTCGAAATCCGTGAACCATCGGCGCCCGCCATACCATTGCTGGTGAGCATTCCCCACACCGGCACCTATGTGCCGGATGCCATTGACGCGGACTTCGCTTCCGATTTCATCCGCAGCCTGCCCATGACCGACTGGCACCTGCATCATTTATATGATTTTCTTCCCGCCCTGGGCGCCACCACCCTGTATGCCACCTACAGCCGCTTCGTGGCGGATCTGAACCGGCCGCCGGACAATACTCCGCTGTATCCGGGTCGCTTCGAAACCGGCTGCGTGGCGCTCCAGACATTCTGGGGCCAGGAAATTTACCGCAGGGCGCCGGGTCCGGAAGAACTGGAGCGGCGCCGCCTGCTGGTGCATGCGCCGTATCACGCCAGGCTGCTGGAACTTTTAGAAGCCATGATCCGCGAATTCGGCCGGGTGGTGCTGATCGATGCCCATAGCGTGGCCTCGCGCGCCAACCTGGTACACGCGGAACTCAAAAGCCAGATCTATCTGGGCGACCGTGACGGGCGTTCCTGTGATGCCTGGCTGGTGGATGCCGCTGAGCAAAGTTTCGGTAAAGCCGGCTTCCATGTGGTCCGCAATGCGCCCTACAAAGGCGGCTACATTACCGAGCATTACGGCCGGATGGAAAAGGTCGATGCCCTGCAGATCGAGATGTGTGAGCGTGTTTATATGGATGAAGATGACCCGGCGGGCGCACCGGCTCGCCCGGAATTCGAGCGCGCCAAACAACGTATCCAGGGAGTGTTGCGGGCGCTGTGTGAAGTTATCGCTGCACAGCGTGCGGGCTGGTGACTCGAGATTGAAATTTCGCTGCCAGCCCCCATTCATTGGTCCACTTCAGCCCAGGAGAGCATGCCATGACCGCCCAGGTGCGTAGCGTAGCCAGAGTCATTGAACCGCAGCGGGTTTCAGACGGCGCCGGCGTCAAGCTCAAGCGCAGTATCGCCACCGCCAGCCTGGATTACCTGGACCCTTTCCTGCTGTTTGATCATTTCGGTTCCGACAATCCGGATGACTACATTGCGGGCTTTCCCATGCACCCGCACCGCGGCATCGAGACCGTCACCTACATGCATTCCGGCGTGGTGGAGCACAAGGATTCCCTGGGGCATGCCGGCAGCATCGCTGCCGGCGACGTGCAGTGGATGACCGCCGGCCATGGCATCCTGCACGAGGAAATGCCGCAGTTGCGCGGCGGGCATTTATCCGGCTTCCAGCTGTGGGTGAATCTGCCGGCCAGGCTCAAGCTCACCAAGCCCGTCTACCAGGAAGTTTCCGCCAAATCCATTCCTGAAATTGTGCGCGACGGCGGGGTGCGCATTCGCGTCATTGCCGGAAAAGTGGACGGCGTGCAGGGCGCGGTCAGGGAAATCGCCGCGGATCCCGCCTATCTGGATGTTATGCTGCCCGCGAACGCAAGCTTCCGGCATGCAATCGCGCGCGGGCATACGGCCTTTGCCTATATATATGAGGGCGATGGGCAGTTCGGCATTGGCCCGGCTGCGGCCGCTGCCGGCGTGAGCGCTCCGAAACTGGTGGTGTTTTCCGACGGCGACAGCGTGGAAATCCAGGCCGGCAAGGCGGGTGTCAGGTTTCTGTTGATTTCCGGCAAGCCCTTGCATGAGCCGGTGGCCCGCTATGGGCCATTTGTCATGAACACACCGGAAGAGATTCAGCAGGCGTTGATGGACCTGCGCAACGGTACCTTTGTGTAGGCGCGGATAAAAAACGGCGCCGCAAACGCGGCGCCGTTAATCGGGCTGAATCCAGGCTCAGGGTTTGACGAACTTGAGGGTCATGCGATCGGATTCGCCGATGGCTTTCATTTTTGCATGTTCGCTGTCGGGTCCCGCCAGATCCGGCGGCAGCTGGTGTACATTGATGTCTTCCGGGTCCTTGGGATTGGCGTTGATGTCGGAAACCCCTTGCAGTCGGAAGCCGGTCTTCAGGCCCAGCGCAATCACATAATCTTCCGGCAGGCGGTGCAATTCTCTGGAGCTTTCAACTGCGTTGGCAAACGGCTTGGCGCGGTGTTCGACTACGCCAAACACGCCACCCGGCTTGAGCACTGCATAGGCCGCCTTGAAGACCGCCGCCAGGGTTTCCGGGCTGTGGTTCATCCAGTCGTGCAGGTTGCGGAACGTGAGCACCATGTCGGCCGAATTGTCGGGCCCCAGATCCAGCTGTTTCGGGGGCGCAAAAGCCACCAGCTTGATATGGCCAAAAACCGCGGGGTCGGCCTTGAGTTTCGCGTCGAAAGCCGATGCCATGCGGTACATGAATCCGCTGCTGCCCATAACGGGCGGGGCGGCCTCAACCAGGTGGCCATGGTCGTACAGGAAAGGCGCAAGAATTTCCGTATACCAGCCACCGCCCGGTTCCAGTTCCACCACCGTCATGTCGGGGCGGATGCCGAAGAATTCCAGGGTCTGGACCGGATGACGGTATTGGTCACGTTCCTTATGCGCCGCCGACCGCCAGCTGCCGTTAACGGCTTCGTTCAGCAGGCTTGTGGTATTGCTGGAAGCCGCGATGGGACCGGCGCTTGCGCTGGCCGCGACCAGCAACAGGCCTGCCAGCAGGGTAAAAAATCCGCATATACGTTTAATCATGGTTTATTCCTCCTCAGGAGAGGCTAACTATAGCTCCGATACTCGGATTATGACGCCGGATATGGTAAAAAGTGCGCCTTCGCCGGCCACGGCGCGGTCAAAATCACGCTTCCACGATCAATACCCATGAGCCACGAAAGATTCCACCTGGTACTGCAATCGAGCCGCATGGTCACGCCGCGCGTCCGCCAGCTGAATTTCCGCCGCGAAGACGGCAAACCGTTCGATTACGTACCCGGGCAGTTCATCACCCTGCACCTGCCCTCGCAGGACAAGGAGCTGCGGCGCAGTTACAGCATCGCAGGCATTCACGGCGAAACCACGGAAGCGCAGATCGCAGTTACCTATGTGGAAGGCGGGCGTGCCACCAAGCTGCTGTTCGCCTTGCAGCCTGGCGAACGCGTGGAAGCCACCGGCCCATTCGGAAAATTCGTGTTGCGCGATGATCCGCCCGGCCGTTTTCTGCTGGTGGCCACCGGCACCGGTATTGCTCCGTACCGGGCCATGCTGCCGCAATTGCGCGCGCGGCTGCAGGGCGGGCAGCACCAGGCGGTGCTGCTATTGGGGGTGCGCGCGCCCGACGAGCTGCTGTTCGGCGAGGATTTCATGGGCTTCGCGCAGGATAATCCTGCATTCCGGTTCATCGCCAGTTACAGCCGGCAGTTGCCGGAACCTCCATTGGCGCATGCCCGCAAAGGTTATGTGCAGGAGCATCTAATGGAGCTCAGCCCTGACCCGCAGCGGGACATCGTGTATCTGTGCGGCAACCCGGAAATGATCGATGCTGCGGTCGCGAGTCTCAAGGCCGTGGGCTTCGAGAATCACAACCTGCGACGCGAAAAATACGTGTCTTCAAACTAAGTGCCGCGCACAATGCGCGACCGTACTTTCTGTACCGGCCGATTACCCGCGTTGCAATGGACGGTACTTGATACGATGCGGCTGGTCGGCGTCGGCGCCCAGGCGGCGTTTGCGGTCGGCTTCGTAATCCGCGTAATTGCCTTCAAACCAGACCGTTTTTGAATCACCCTCGAAAGCCAGGATGTGGGTGGCAATGCGGTCCAGGAACCAGCGGTCGTGGGAGATGATCACCGCGCAACCGGGGAAAGCCAGCAGCGCCTCTTCCAGGGCCCGCAGGGTTTCCACGTCCAGATCATTGGTGGGTTCGTCCAGCAGCAGCAGGTTGCCGCCGCTTTTGAGCACTTTGGCCAGGTGCACGCGGTTGCGCTCGCCGCCGGACAGGTCGCCAACGCGTTTCTGCTGGTCCGGGCCCTTGAAGTTGAAACGTCCCACATAGGCGCGTGAAGGCGTCTGGTAGTTACCGACCGTGAGCACGTCCTGGCCGTCGGAGATTTCCTGCCACACGCTGTTGTCGGCGTTGAGGGCATCACGGCTCTGGTCCACATAGGCAAGCTTGACGCTCGGGCCGATGCGCAGTTCGCCGCCGTCCGGCTTTTCCTGGCCCACGATCATGCGGAACAGGGTGGTTTTGCCGGCGCCGTTGGGTCCGATTACGCCGACGATGCCGCCCGGCGGCAGGTTAAAGGTCAGATCGTCATATAAAAGAGTGTCGCCGAAACTTTTACGCAGGTGCTTGGCTTCCACCACCAGATCGCCGAGACGCGGCCCCGGCGGTATGTAGAGTTCCTGGGTCTCGTTGCGCTTCTGGAATTCCGTCGAGGACAGTTCCTCGAAACGCTGCAGGCGCGCCTTGCTCTTGGCGTGCCGGCCCTTGGGGTTGGCGCGCACCCACTCCAGTTCCTGTTTCATGGCCTTGATGTGCGCGGTCTCCTGTTTTTCCTCCATCTCCAGGCGTTTTTCCTTCTGTTCCAGCCACGAGGAATAGTTGCCCTGCCAGGGAATGCCGTGACCGCGGTCCAGTTCCAGGATCCAGCCGGCCACGTTGTCCAGGAAGTAGCGGTCGTGGGTGACCGCCACCACCGTGCCGGGATATTCCTGCAGGTAGCGCTCCAGCCAGGCCACTGATTCCGCGTCCAGGTGGTTGGTGGGCTCGTCCAGCAGCAGCATGTCGGGTTTCGACAGCAGCAGCCGGCACAGCGCCACGCGCCGGCGTTCACCGCCGCTCAGCCGCGCCACATCCGCATCCCAGGGCGGCAAGCGCAGGGCTTCGGCCGCCACTTCCAGCATGTGATCCAGGTTGGTGGCGCCGGCCGCCTGCAGGATGTTTTCCAGGCGCGCCTGTTCGGCGGCGAGTTTGTCGAAGTCGGCGTCCGGCTCGGCATAGGCGGCATACACCTTGTCCAGCTGTTCTTTGGCTTGCTTGATTTCTCCCAGCCCGTCTTCCACGTTGGCGCGTACATTTTTGTGCGCATCCAGCTGCGGCTCCTGCGGCAGGTAGCCGATGCGGATGCCGGCCAGCGGCCGGGCCTCGCCATGGATGTCGGTGTCCACACCCGCCATGATGCGCAACAGCGTGGATTTGCCGGCGCCGTTCAAGCCCAGCACGCCGATTTTGGCGCCCGGGAAAAACGACAGGGAAATGTCGCGCAGGATTTCGCGCTTGGGTGGCACCACCTTGCCCACCCGGGACATGGTGTAGATGTACTGCGGCATGGATGCTTGCGGCCTGGAGAGGAAGCGGAATTATCCGTGAATCCGGCGGCGGCCGCCAGTGATTGCCTCAGCCGGAACCTTTGGTTTTGGTATAGCCGCCGTGGGCATGACGCTCGATGAAGGCGATGATCTCCCCGGCGATGTTTTTACGCGTGGCGGCTTCGATACCTTCCAGGCCCGGCGAGGAGTTCACTTCCAGCACCAGCGGACCACGCGCGGAACGGATCAGGTCCACGCCGGCCACGTTCAACCCCATGATGCGGGCGGCCTTGACCGCCATGCTGCGTTCCGCCGTGCTGATATGGATGGCCTCGGCCTTGCCGCCGCGGTGCAGGTTGGCGCGAAAATCGCCTTTGCGTGCCTGGCGCTTCATGGATGCCACCACCTTGCCGCCGATGACGAAGCAGCGGATATCGGTGCCGCGGGATTCCCGGATGAATTGCTGTACCAGAAAATGCGCATCCAGGCCGCGGAACGCATCGATCACGCTTTCGGCCGCATGACGGGTTTCTGCCAGCACCACGCCCTGGCCCTGCGAACCTTCAATCAGCTTGATGATCAGCGGGATATCGCCGGCGATGGCCAGCAGGTCATCGGTGTCGTCCGGCGAGTGCGCGAAACCGGTTACCGGCATGCCGATGCCCTTGCGGGCCAGCAGCTGCAGCGAGCGCAACTTGTCACGCGCCCGGCCAACGGCTACCGATTCGTTCAGCGGATACACGCCGATCATCTCGAACTGACGCAGCACCGCGGTGGCGTAGAAAGTCACCGATTGCCCGATGCGTGGGATCACCGCATCGAATTTCTCCAGCTTGCGTCCCTTGTAGTGGATCTCGGGCTTGTGCACGGAAATATTCATGTAGCAGCGCAATGGATCAATTACGTACATGTCGTGGCCGCGCTTCAAGCCCGCCTCCACCAGGCGCTTGGTGGAATACAGGCGGGTGTTGCGCGACAGCACCGCGATTTTCAGGCGTTTGCTTTTCATGGGTTCATGCGGCATCCGGCCGGGTGTAGGGCCTGACGGGTTTGCGCCGGCCGGTGAGATAGGAGGCGTCCGGATCCACCAGCAGCCGTCCATGCATGGCGCTGCGTCCGATCAGCAGCCGGAAACGCATGGGATCGCGGTCGGTGAGCGTCAACTCGATGGGCCAGTTCATGGCGCCGATGCAGACATTGGTGTTGATCACCAGGCGCAGTTCCTGGTGACCTCCGGAATCCATTACCCAGCGCTCATCCACAACCTCGGTTTCGCACAGGATCCGCGGCCGCAGTCTGTGTTGCAGCGGGTGCACGCCGAAGCGCACCATGCGCCGCCCGCGCTGGCTGTAGGGTTGCAGAGCAAACGCATGCAGTGCAGAAGTGCGTGCGCCTGTGTCGATTTTGGCTTTGATGCGTGGAATGCCCAGGTCAGGCAGCGCCGCCCACTCGCGCCAACCCATCTGGATTTTCATCGTCGTCGGCGACTGCGCCATGTTCATGACCCGTACCGCGGCAGCGTCTATACTATCATTCTGTATATTCGTTTTGTGAAAGCCCGGTCTCAGCATGACAGACTCCAATCCTCCGCGCGTGGGCCTGTGCATCGATGTTGCACAGGCAAACTACGGTTTCGGTGACGGCCATCCATTTGGCAGCGACCGCTTCCATGTATTCTTGCAGGAAGCCGGGCGCCGCAATCTCGACAAGCGCACACGTCCAATCGCGGCACGCAGCGCATCGCGGGCGGAACTGGAAGCATTTCACACCAGCGCCTACCTGGATTTCATTGTGCAGAGCAGCACCCGGGGCGGATACCTGGACGGCGGGGACACACCGGCGCTGCCGGGAATATTCGAAGCGGCCAGCCAGGTGGCGGGTGCCACACTCAACGCGGTGGCCGGCGTCATGCAGGGCGATTACCGGCGGGCATTCGTGCCGATCGCCGGGCTGCATCATGCCGGTCGCGACCACGCTGCCGGTTTTTGCGTGTTGAACGACATCGGCGTGGCCATCGAATACCTGCGCACGACTTACGGCCTCAAACATATCGCCTACGTGGACATCGACGCCCATCATGGCAACGGGGTTTTCTATTCCTATGTATCCGATGCTGATCTGCTGTTTGCGGACCTGCACGAGGATGGCCGTTTCCTGTATCCCGGCACCGGCGACGCCGGGGAAACCGGCACCGACAGCGCCATCGGCACCAAATTGAACATCCCCATGCAGCCCGGTGCCGACGACGCCGATTTCCAGCGCGCCTGGCCGCGGGTGGAGGAATACCTGCGGAAACACCGGCCGCAGTTCATCCTGTTTCAATGCGGCGCCGACAGCATCGAAGGCGATCCCATCACCCACCTGCGCTACACGCCCGCGGCGCACGCGTATGCCGCCAGCAGCCTGTGCGCGCTGGCCGATGAGTTCTGCCAGGGCCGGATCGTGGGCATGGGCGGCGGCGGATACAACCGCCGTAATCTGGCTTTGGCGTGGAGCGGCGTGGTGGAGGCGTTCCTGCAATCCTGAAGCGCGGGGGCGGTGAGGTACAATGGACCGCCGCACAGCTGGAGCCCATGATGTTCACCCAGGATATGACGATCGCCGGGTTCGATGACGAACTCTACGCCGCGCTGCATTCGGAATTGCAGCGCCAGGAAACGAACATCGAGTTGATCGCCTCCGAGAACTACGTGAGCCCGCGGGTGCTGGCGGCCCAAGGCTCGGTGCTTACCAACAAATACGCTGAAGGCTATCCCGGCAAGCGCTATTACGGCGGCTGTGAATACGTGGACGTGGCCGAGAAGCTGGCCATCGAGCGCGCGAAAAAACTGTTTGGCGCGGCCTACGCAAACGTCCAGCCGCATTCCGGTTCCCAGGCCAATGCCGCCGTTTACCTGTCGCTGCTGAAGGCCGGCGAAACCATCCTGGGCATGAGCCTGGCGCACGGCGGCCATCTGACCCACGGCGCCAAGGTGAATTTTTCCGGCAAGTTTTTCAACGCGGTGCAGTACGGCATCGATACCGCCACCGGCCTGATCGATTACCAGCAGGTGGCGAAACTAGCGGAACAGCACCGGCCGAAAATGATCGTGGCGGGATTCTCCGCCTATTCGCGCCACGTGGACTGGGGCAAGTTCCGTGAAATTGCCGATGCGGTGGGTGCCTATCTGTTCGTGGACATGGCGCACGTGGCCGGCCTGGTGGCGGCCGGCATTTATCCGGATCCGGTGCAGATCGCGGACGTTACCACCACCACCACCCACAAGACCCTGCGCGGTCCGCGCGGCGGCCTGATTCTGGCGCGCGCCAACGAGGAAATCGAAAAGAAGCTGAATTCCACGGTGTTTCCCGGCACCCAGGGCGGCCCGCTGATGCACGTGATCGCTGCCAAGGCGGTGGCGTTCCAGGAAGCCCTGCAGCCGGAATTCAAAAGCTACCAGCAGCAGGTGCTGGATAACGCACGCGCCATGGCCGAGGCCCTGATCCAGCGCGGTTACGACATCGTCTCCGGCGGCACCGACAATCACCTGTTTCTCATGGACCTGATCCGCAGGAACATCACCGGCAAGGACGCGGATGCCGCACTGCACAAGGCCAACATCACGGTCAACAAGAACGCAGTGCCCAATGACCCGCGCCCGCCCATGGTGGCCAGCGGCCTGCGCATCGGCACACCCGCCGTCACCACCCGCGGTTTTAAACAAGCCGAGATTCGCGAACTGGCTGGCTGGATCGCCGACATCCTGGACGATTTGGGCAATGAAAAAACCATCGCCGGGGTGCGCGCGAGGGTATTGGAATTGTGCAAAAAATTCCCGGTTTACCCCGGCAGCATGAAATTCTGAAACCGCAATCGCAGCCATGCACTGCCCATTCTGCAACCACGAAGATACCAAGGTGATCGATTCGCGCCTGGCCGGCGAAGGTGCGCAGGTGCGCCGCCGCCGCGAGTGCGAGAAGTGCGGTGAGCGCTTCACTACCTTCGAATCCGCCGAGTTGGTGATGCCGCGCATCATCAAGAGCAACGGCACACGTGAGCCTTTTGACGAACACAAGCTGCGCGCCGGCGTGATGCGGGCGCTGGAAAAACGCCCGGTGAACACCGAAGACATCGAAGCGGCGGTGGCGCGCATCATCCACAAATTGCAGGTAACCGGCGAGCGCGAGGTGCGGTCCCTGCAGGTGGGCGAATGGGTCATGGATGAGCTTAAGGTGCTGGACGAGGTTGCCTACGTGCGTTTTGCTTCGGTATACCGGAGTTTCCAGGACGTCAATGAATTCCGCGAGGAGATCCAGCGTCTCCAGGATGAAGTGGCGCGCGAAGCCTTGAAGCGTGAGCAAATGCCGTTGTTGCCGGATGAAGAAAAAAAATAACTCTGCTCAACCCGGAACCAAGACACAGGCCCCGCCGGAGACGCTGGGGCATTATCCGGATTTACCGCAGATGAATGCAGCGGAAACCGGCATGAACTTAAGCAGCGCGGATCGCGAATACATGGCGCAGGCCCTGCGGCTTGCTGAGCAGGGCTTGTACAGCGCCGATCCGAATCCGCGCGTCGGCTGCCTGCTGGTGAAAGACCAGCAGGTGGTCGGGCGCGGGTTTCACCAAAAGACCGGGGAAGCGCACGCCGAGATCCATGCGCTCAAGGAAGCCGGCGGCCGGGCGCGCGGCGCCAGCGCTTATGTGACTCTGGAGCCCTGTGCACACACCGGCCGCACCGGCCCGTGCGCCGATGCGCTGGTGAACGCGGGTGTGACGCGTGTGATCGCCGCCATGCAGGATCCGAATCCGCTAGTGGCCGGCAAGGGTTTCGAGCGCCTGCGGGCCGCCGGTGTGGCCACCGCCATGGGACTGATGGAATCGCAGGCGCGGGCCCTGAATCCGGGTTTCGTCAGCCGCATGAGCCGCGGCCGGCCCTGGGTGCGCACAAAACTGGCGGTGAGCCTGGACGGACGTACTGCGCTGGCCAACGGCACCAGCAAATGGATCAGTGGCGCGGCTGCGCGCGAGGACGCACAGCGCTGGCGGGCGCGCAGTTCCGCGATTCTCACCGGCATCGGCACGCTGTTGGCCGATGATCCGGCGCTGACGGTGCGCCTGGGCGGCGATTGGCGACAGCCCATGCGTGTCATTTTGGATTCGGCTTTGCGCACGCCGACCTCGGCCCGGGTATTGCAGCAGCCGGGCAGGACCGTGATCGCCACGCTGGCGCAGGATACAGGTTTGCATGCGCGCATGATCGCGGCTGGTGCGCATCTTGAAGTGCTTTCCAGCAGCCATGGGCGCATTGACCTGGCGCAGCTCATGGCCAGGCTGGTGGAACTGGAATGCAATGAATTGCTGGTGGAAGCCGGTCCGAGCCTGAATGGTGCGCTGCTGAGGGAGGGATTGGTGGATGAATTCATCATATATATGGCGCCCATGATCCTGGGTGATACGGCCCGTGGCATGTTCCAGCTGCCGGCGCTTGCCGCCCTGGATGAAAGCATCGGACTGCAGCTGACCGAGGTGAGCTGGCTGGGACGCGATATCCGCATCCTGGCCACGCCAGCCAAGGCCGCGGGCTGATGTTCTCGGGCATCGTGCAGTCGGTGGGCGAGCTGCGTGCGGTGGAAACACGCGCTGGCGATGTGCGCATGCACATACACTCCACCGCCCCGGAAGTGCGGGCGTTGAAACCCGGGGACAGCATCGCAGTCAACGGCTGTTGCCTGACGGTCATAGATAAACTGCCGGACGGCTTCAGTGTGGATGCTTCCCGGGAAACACTGGAACTCACCACCTTGGGAACACTCAGGTCCGGAGCACGGCTGAATCTGGAAAGCGCCATGAGCCTGTCGACCCCGCTGGGCGGCCATCTGGTGAGCGGTCATGTGGACGGCGTGGGCAGCGTGCGGGCGCGCAGCCAGGATGCCCGTTCGGTGCGCATCCAGATCGAGGCGCCGGCGGAATTAAGCCGTTACATCGCCCGCAAAGGCTCCATTTGCGTGGACGGGGTGAGCTTGACGGTGAATTCGGTGGCTGCCAGCGGCTTCGAGGTTAATATCATTCCCCACACCCTGGAGCACACTATTCTGGGTGAATATCAGCATGGCACCCGCGTGAACCTGGAAGTGGACCTGATAGCGCGCTATCTTGAACGCCTGCTGGACACGCAGGGCACCGATGGCCATCGTCGTTGACAGGAACAGGATCATGACAGACAAAGTGACAGTCTTGAAACCCGCAGCACTGGATTCCATCGAGGACATCCTGGCGGACATCCAGGCTGGCCGAATGGTGATCCTCATGGATGATGAGGATCGCGAGAACGAAGGCGATCTCATCATGGCGGCCGAGAAAGTCCGCCCCGAGGACATCAATTTCATGGCGCGTTATGGACGCGGGCTCATATGCCTGACGCTGACTCCGGAACGCTGCCGCCAGTTGCGCCTGCCGCTGATGGTGAGCGCCACTAATGACAACCGCACCACCAATTTCACCCTTTCAATTGAAGCTGCCGAAGGCGTGACCACCGGCATCTCCGCCCACGACCGCGCCCATACGGTGCGCACCGCGGTGCGCCCGGATGCCTCGCCGGAAGACCTGAAACAGCCGGGCCATGTGTTTCCCATCATGGCCCAGCCCGGCGGGGTGCTGACCAGGGCCGGACACACCGAAGCCGGTTGTGACTTGACCCGGCTGGCGGGACTCGAAGCCAGCGCTGTAATCGTCGAGATCCTCAACGAGGACGGCAGCATGGCGCGCCGGCCCGACCTGGAAAAATTCGCCAGAGCACACGGCTTGAAAATCAGCACCATCGCCGACCTGATCCGCTACCGCCTGGCCAAGGAAAAAACCGTGGAACGCATCGCGGAACGCAAGGTGCCCACGGAATTCGGTGAATTTCGCATGCTGGTGTATGAAGACCGGGTGAACAAAACCGTGCACCTGGCGCTGGTCAGCGGTGAACTGCAGCCACAGCAACCCGCACTGGTGCGGGTGCACCTGCAGAACACCCTCAACGACGTTGTGGGTGTGATTTGGGAAGACCAGGGCTGGCCGCTGCGCAATGCCATGCGCCGGGTCGCAAAGGAGGGCGGGGTGGTGGTGATTCTGCGCCAGCCGGAGGATCCGGCCGCGCTGGTGGAACGTCTGCGCGGGCATGTGAGCGTGGTGCAACCGCACGAGGATACCGACAGCGACGGTGCGGTGCTGCGCACCTACGGCATCGGCGCGCAGATCCTGCTGGATCTGGGCGTAAGGCGCATGCGCGTCCTGAGCCAGCCGAAGAAGATGCACGGCCTGTCCGGATTCGGCCTGGAGGTGGTGGAGTACGCTGATTGTGACTGATGCCGGCGGGCGCAGGCGCCGGGCTCGGTTAGAATAGGCGTGTAGTTCCACCGGCTCCGCAGCATGGCTACCCGTCCCAGAATCATCGATACCAACACCCCGATCAGAGGCGCGCGCATGGCCATCGTGGCGGCGCGATTCAACAGCGTGGTGGTGGATAAGCTTTTGCAGGGCGCGCTGCAGGCACTGCATGCGCAGGGCGTGCGTGACGAGAACCTGACTGTGGTGAGGGTGCCGGGCGCCTTCGAAATCCCGCTGATGGCGAAGAAACTCGCGTGCGGCGGCCGTCATGATGCGGTCATTGCACTGGGCGCCGTGATCCGCGGCGAGACCCCGCATTTCGAATTTGTGGCGCGTGAATGCGCCCACGGCCTGTCCCGGGTGGCGCTGGACACCGGCCTGCCGGTGACTTTCGGCGTACTCACCTGCGACACGCTGGAGCAGGCACTGGCGCGCGCCGGCGGCAGCGCCGGCGACAAGGGCGCGGATGCGGCGCTGGCGGCGCTGCAGATGGCCGGCCTGTTGCGGGCGCTCGACTGAAGCATGGCATCGAGCAGCAGACATGGGGCACGGGCGCGCTCCCGCGCGCGCCGGCTGGCGCTGCAGGGGCTGTACCAGTGGCAGCTATCCGCGGCCCAGCCCGACGACATCATCGGGCAATTTCGCGCAGCGCAGGGTACCCGGGACACAGACATGGAATATTTTGAAGAACTGGTACGCGGGGTGATAACCAATGCCGACCGGCTTTCGGCGGCATTTTCACCGCACCTGGACCGTCCGCTCATGCAGCTGGATCCTGTGGAACGCGCCATTTGCCTGCTGGCTGCCTACGAACTGAGCGAGCGCGTGGACGTACCATACCGCGTGGTGCTCAACGAAGCAGTGGAACTGGCGAAAAAATTCGGCGCCGAGGATAGTCATAAGCACATCAACGCAGTGCTGGACCGGACCGCAGCCGGCTTGCGTGCAACCGAGCATCCGCAAGGTACGGCTGGCGTTTGATCCGCGGCATGCACGAGTTCGAAATAATCCAGCAGTACTTTTCCGGCCATGGCCCGCAGCGGGATGACGTAGTCATGGGCATCGGCGACGATGCCGCCATCCTGAGCGTTCCGCCGGGCATGCAGCTGGCGGCTTCAGTGGATTCGCTGGTGGCCGGCGTGCATTTTCCGGAACACATGCCGCCAGCGGCCGTAGGGCACCGGTCGCTGGCGGTGAATTTGAGCGATCTGGCGGCCATGGGCGCGCAACCTGCATGGGCGCTGCTGGCGCTCACTTTGCCGCAAGCGGATGACGCTTGGCTTTTAGAATTCAGCCGCGGGTTTTTTGCCTTGGCGCGGCGTTGCCAGGTGGCGCTGGTGGGCGGAAATCTGGCGCTCGGCCCTTTGAACATCACGATCGCGGTGCATGGCCTGGTGCCTGGTGGCCAGGCATTGCTGCGTTCGGGGGCACGTCCAGGCGATCACATCTATGTGAGCGGCTGGCTGGGCGATGCGGCCCGCGGACTGCAGGAATTGCCGGCAGTTCCGGGGGCTGCGGCCGGGGATTCCGGGATCGCACGTTTCTGCTATCCGGAACCACGCCTCCAGGCGGGCATGGCGCTGCGCGGCATCGCCAGCGCCGCCATCGATGTATCGGATGGGCTGGCGGCGGATTTGGACCACATCCTGCAGGCCAGCGGCACGGGTGCACGCCTGCAGGTGGATGCACTGCCGCTGTCACCGTGGTTGCTTGAACACTGCGGCCGCGAGCAGGCCGTGAATCTGGCGCTCACGGGCGGGGATGATTACGAACTGTGCTTCACCGTGCCCGCGGCGCGGCTGCCGCAGCTGAATGCGCGGCTACAGGCATTGGGTGCAGCGGTTACCCGCGTCGGCGAAATTACCGCCGGCGGCGGCTTGCAGTGCGTGCGTGCCGACGGCACGCCCTGGCCATTGGCCGCCACCGGCTATCAGCATTTCTAGGCGCCACGCATGCCAAAACAATTGAGCGCACGCCAGGTGTTCACCAATCCGCTGCATCTGTTGGCCTTCGGGTTCGGCAGCGGTCTGCTGCCCAAGGCGCCCGGCACCGCTGGCACGGTGGTGGGTGTGCTGGTTTATCTGCTGTTGCTGCCGTTACCGCACTGGGCTTACTGGCTGGCGACGCTGCTGCTGTTCGCAGCCGGTATCTACATCTGTGGCTATAGTGCCGCGGCGCTCGGCGCTAAGGACCCGGGCGCCGTCAACTGGGACGAAATCGTGGGCTACCTGTGCAGCATGGGGTTCGCGCCCCGCGGCTGGCCCTGGGTGATACTAGGATTCGTACTGTTCCGTGGGTTCGATATTCTCAAACCCTGGCCGATCCGCTGGTTCGATCGCAAGTTCCATGGCGGGCTGGGCATCATGCTGGACGACGTGGTGGCCGCGGTTCCCTGCGCGGTTATCATATATATAGTTGCATTGCTGCTGAAAACACCCTGAACGCGGCAAATAGCCGCAAACCGCTGGACATCGTCCGGCCGGGGCTGTAAAAAACCACCATGCCATCCATGGAACCTGCATGAACGCGCCTGCCAAGCTCGGCAAGTTTGTAATTACCCGGGAATTGGGACGCGGCGCCACCGGCACGGTTTATCTGTGTCACGATTCCTTCCTCGGCAAGGACGTGGCCATCAAGCTTTACAACTTTGACGTGGATGTCACCGAGAAGGAGTCCCGCACCCGGCGCAAGTTGTTTTTCAACGAAGCCTACCTGGTCGGCAAGATGAACCACCCCAACATCCTGCCGATTCTGGACGCCGGCGAGGACGGCAATCACTGCTATGTAGTTATGGAATACGTGCGCGGTGCCCAGCCGCTCACGGTGTTCTGCCGCGCGGACAACCTGCTGCCGGTACGCAAGGTTGTGGAAGTCGTATTCAAGTGTGCCAAGGCACTGGATTACGCCCACCGCAAGGGCCTGGTGCATCGCGACATCAAACCCGGCAACATACTCATGACCGCCGAAGGCGATGTACGCATCGTGGATTTCGGCGTGGCGCACATGGCGGGCAACGAGGAAGGCCAGCTCAAGGGCCTGGTAGGTTCCCCAAGCTACATGGCGCCGGAGCAGATGCGCCAGCAGCCTTCCACGGTACAGAGTGATCTGTACTCGCTGGGCGTAGTGATGTACGAGCTGCTGACCGGCAAGCGCCCCTTTTATGGCGACAACCTGTCACGCCTGGTGCATCAGATCGTGTACGCCACGCCGCCGCCGGTGCATCGTCAGCGGCCGGATGTGCCGGGGGTGCTGGAGGAGATCGTCTACAAGGCGCTGGAAAAAGATCCGGCACGGCGTTACCGCAGCGGCTTGGAGATCGCCACCGACCTGACCCGCGTGGTCCGCACCCTGGACCAGCTGTCGGAGGAAATGGCGGTCCAGGAACGCTTCAGCATTCTGCGGCGCCTGCGGTTCTTCGAGGACTTCTCCTACCCGGAAATCTACGAAGTGCTGAACGCCAGCCGCTGGCAGAGCTATGGTCCCGGCGAGGATATCGTGGTGGAAGGCGAGCTCGATGATTGCTACATCATCGTGGTGTTGGGCGACGCGGTGGTGCACCGCGGCGAGCGGGAGATCGCGGTATTGAGCGAGGGTGACTGTTATGGCGAAGCGCCGTATCTCGAGATGGGGCGTAGCACCGCCGGCATTTCTGCGCGCACCACCATGAACGTGCTGCGCGTGAGTTCAACCATGATGGACCAGGTATCGCTGCAGTGCCAGCTGCGTTTCCACAAGATGTTCCTGAGGACATTGATCGAACGCCTGACACGCGGTGAACGCCAGCCGGACCACAAGCGTCAAGCCGGCCTGCCGGCGGCATAATTCCGGATCAGGCGCTTAACTGACCGTATCGGAAAATTTTCCTGGTTCCGCGTCCTTGTCCCGTTCCACCATGGCATAGGCCGAGTGGTTGTGGATGGACTCGAAATTCTCCGACTCCACGCAGTAGGCGCGGATGCGCTCGTCGGCGTTCAATTTCACCGCGATGTCGCGCACCATGTCCTCCACGAACTTGGGATTGTCATAGGCGCGCTCGGTGACGTACTTCTCGTCCGGACGCTTCAGCAGCCCAAACAGCTCGGAGGAGGCTTCCCGCTCGACGATGTCGATGAGCTCCTCCAGCCAGATGAATCCCCGGGTGCGGCAATTCACGGTTACATGCGAACGCTGGTTATGGGCGCCGTAGTCGGAAATTTCCTTGGAGCAGGGGCACAGGCTGGTGACCGGGATCACGATGCGGATGCGCAGTGAATTGTGGCTGTGTTTGCGCTCGCCGACGAAGGTCACATCGTAATCCAGCAGACTCTGCACGCCGGAAACCGGGGCCTTCTTGGCGATGAAATACGGGAAGCGCATTTCAATGTGCCCGGAGCGCGCCCCCAGGCGTTCGCTCATCTCAGTCAGCATTTCCTTGAATGAATCCACGGTGATTTCACGTTCGTATTGATTGAGTATCTCCACGAAGCGTGACATGTGCGTGCCCTTGAAATTGTGCGGCAGGTCCACGTACATGTTGAAAGTCGCCACCGTGTGCTGTTCCCCGCCGGAACGGTCGCGCACGCGGATTGGATGGCGGATGTCCTTGATGCCCACCTTGTTGATGGGGATGCGGCGCCCGTCCGAGCTGGATTGCACGTCCGCGATGGGCAGGGCCCCGGTTTCAGCGGGATGGCTGGCGGTCATTTTGTGGTCCTGCATTGGCTGCAACTCCAGGGCGGATGCGGTACCGGCGGAACATGGGGGCGGGATCCGGGATTTTCCACTGGCAGCCGCGGTCCGCGGCGGATGATCTGTAAACCGGTTCGCTAGGCTAGCATATCCCGGGGCGTGGCGGTCAGCGCCCGGCGGCACGCGGTTGCGGCCGATGCTGCGCCGCCAACCAGCGATCCAGTGACTGGCGGATGCCCACGGCGTCCAGGCCGGTTTCCTTGAGGCACTGTTCCCGCGAACCGTGCTCGATGAAACGATCCGGCAGTCCCAGATTGAGCACCGGGATATGGATATCGTGTGACAGCAGCAGTTCATTGACGGCGCTGCCGGCGCCGCCGGCGATTACGTTATCCTCGATTGTCACCAGCGAGTCGTGTGCAGCCGACATCTCCAGTATGAGTTTCTCATCCAGTGGTTTGACGAAGCGCATGTTCACCAGCGTCAGGTTCAGGGCTTCGGCGCTGGCATGGGCGGCCTCCACCATGGCGCCGAACGCCAGGATCGCCGTGCCCTTGCCCGTGCGCCGCACCTGCGCCTCGCCGATGGGCAGGGCGCGCATCTGTTTCTGGATGCGCACACCAGGACCGCGGCCGCGTGGATAGCGCACCGACGCCGGCTGATCCAACTGCAGGCCGGTATACAGCATTTGCCGGCATTCATTCTCGTCCGCGGGCGCCATGACCACCAGGTTGGGCAGGCAGCGCATGTAGCTGAAATCGAAACTGCCGGCATGGGTCGGTCCGTCGGGTCCCACCAGTCCGCCCCGGTCGATGGCGAACAGCACTGGCAGGTTCTGCAGTGCCACGTCGTGTATCAGCTGGTCATAGCCGCGCTGCAGGAAGGTGGAGTAGATGGCCACCACCGGCCTGAGGCCGCTGCATGCCATGCCCGCGGCCAGGGTCACCGCATGCTGTTCGGCTATGCCCACGTCAAAATAACGCTCGGGGAAACGCTGGGCGAACTCCACCAGACCCGAACCCTCGCGCATGGCCGGGGTGATGCCCACCAGCCGCGGTTCCTTCTCGGCCATGTCGCAGATCCATTCGCCAAATACATCGGAGTAGTTGGGGCCGGCGGCGGATTTCTGCGCGATCTCACCGGTAGCGGCGTTGAAGGCCGAAGGCCCGTGCCATTTGATGGGATCCTTTTCCGCCGGCTCGTAGCCCTTGCCCTTGCGGGTCACCACGTGCAGAAACTGCGGACCCTTGAGGGCGCGCATGTTGCGCAGGGTGGTGACCAGCGTGGAAATGTCGTGACCGTCGATGGGTCCGATGTAGTTGAATCCCAGCTCCTCAAAAAGCGTGCCCGGCGCCACCATGCCTTTCATGAATTCCTCGGAACGGCGCGCCAGTTCGCGCACCGGTGGCATGATGGACAGGGCTTTTTTGCCGCCTTCGCGCAGATGCGCGTACACGCGGCCGGAGAGCACTTTGGCGAAATAATTCGAAAGCGCGCCCACATTTCCGGATATGGACATGTCGTTGTCGTTGAGCACTACCAGCAGGTCGGCATCCAGGCTGCCGGCATGATTCAGTGCTTCGAATGACATACCGGCGGTCATGGCACCGTCACCCACCAGCGCCACCACATGGCGATCCTCGCCCTTGTGCCTGGCAGCCAGCGCCATACCAAGCGCGGCGCTGATGCTGGTACTGGAATGGCCGACGCCAAATGTGTCGTACTCGCTTTCACTGCGTTTGGGGAACGGCGCCAGGCCCTTCCAGGTACGGATGGTGTGCAGCGTGTCGCGGCGGCCGGTGAGCACCTTGTGGGGGTAGGCCTGGTGACCCACGTCCCAGACCAGCAGGTCGTGAGGCGTGTTGAACACATAGTGCAACGCCACGGTCAGTTCCACCACGCCCAGGCCGGCGGCGAAATGTCCGCCCACATTGCTGACGGTGTCGATCAGGAAGGCGCGCAGTTCATCCGCGACCTGCTTGAGGTCGGATTCCGGCAAAGCGCGCAGCTCTTCGGGTGAATTGATGCGCGCCAACAGTGGATAGGCGGAAGGATCGGTCATGCTGGCTGTCTGCTGGGGCCATTATCCGGGCTTTGGGCCCGGTGCATCAACTCATTGGCTGCGGACCACAAAATATTCCGAGAGCCAGGCCAGCGCCTCGGCGGAATCGCCGAAAGGCGCCAATGCGGCCAGTGCAGCGCGATGCAGATCCAGGGCATGGCGGTGGGATTCCTCCAGGCCCAGCACGCTTGGATAGGTGGGCTTGTTGCGCGAAGCATCTGCACCGGTACGCTTGCCCAGAGTGGCGGTTTCGCCCTCCACATCGAGGATGTCATCGCGTATCTGGAATGCCAGGCCGGCGCATTTTGCATAACGGTCCAGGGCATTCAGCTTATCCGTCTCCAGGCCGGGCGAACTCTGGGCCGCCAGCAGCACGCTGGCGCGGATCAGGGCGCCGGTCTTGTGGATGTGCATGAGTTCCAGCTCCGCCAGGCCCAATTGCCGTCCGGAGGACGACAGGTCCATGGCCTGCCCGCCCGCCATACCGGCGGAACCGCTGGCCACGGCCACGTTGTGGATCATTTCCAGGCGCACCTGGGACGAGACCCGCATATTCGGGTCTTCGGCCAGCACCTGGAAAGCCAGCACTTGCAGGGCGTCGCCGGCCAGGATTGCGGTCGCCACATCGTAAGCCTTGTGGCAGGTGGGGCGTCCGCGGCGCAGATCGTCGTCGTCCATGGCCGGCAGGTCATCATGCACAAGGGAGTAGGCGTGAATCATTTCCACGGCGGCGGCCGGACCGTCCAATTGCACGGCCGGCACCTTCAGTGTCTCGCCGGCGGCGTAGATCAGCATGGGCCTCAGGCGTTTGCCGCCGCCCAGGACGGCGTAGCGCATGGCCTGGTGCAGGCGGACCGGGGGCTTGTGGGCCGGCGGCAGCCAGTGATCCAATACCGATTCAATCCGCCTTGAATACTCCGGCAGCCGTTCCCGGAAAGGCATGAATCAATCTTCCTCCCTGTCCAGGTCGGCGAGCGTCTGGTGGCCGTCCTTTTCCATGAGCATTTCCACTTTGAGCTCCGCCTGTTTCAGGGCTGCCTGGCATTGGCGCGTCAGGGAAATGCCGCGTTCAAAATACTTGAGGGCTGCGTCCAGACCCACGTCGCCTTTCTCCAGATTGGCGACGATGGTTTCCAGTTCCTTGAGGGCGGCTTCGAAATCCGGGATGGCTGATTTGGGCGATTTGGTCACGGTGATTTCCAGTGTGAGGGCGGGCAAGTTACACGCGGTGACTTTCAGGGTCAAACTTGACCTATGTGGTTGACAGCAAACGGCGTCGGGGCTAAATTGATACTTCTTTTAGACTGAGTCTAATGACGCTGGGGAGCGCCCGGCAGGACTGGTCTCCCTAGATGCAAACCGGAGGAAATCATGAGCAAGCAACTGAAAGGCAGCAAGACCGAGGAAAACCTGAAAGCCGCCTTCGCGGGCGAATCCCAGGCCAACCGCCGCTACCTGTACTTCGCCGCCAAGGCCGATGTGGAGGGCTTCAACGACGTATCCACTGTGTTCCGCTCCACCGCCGAAGGCGAAACCGGCCATGCCCATGGCCACCTGGAATACCTGGAAGCGGTGGGCGATCCGGCCACCGGCCTGCCCATCGGCAGCACCAGCAACAACCTTAAAGCCGCCATTGCCGGCGAAACCCATGAGTACACCGACATGTACCCGGGCATGGCCAAGACCGCGCGCGAGGAAGGTTTCAGTGAAATCGCCGACTGGTTCGAGACCCTGGCAAAGGCAGAGCGTTCACACGCCAACCGCTTCACCAAGGCCCTGGATACTCTCGGCAAGTAACCCGGCAAGTGCTTGGGGGCGCTGTGCGCCCCCTGAACGGTTCCGACTGACCCCGGAAGACAAAGGGAGACAAAGGCATGTCCGCTGAAGGCGGTCTCAAGGCACCCAACCGGCACCCGCTGGACTGGCAGAACCCGGAATTCTGGGACCAGGACGCGCTGTTCGCGGAAATGCAGCGCGTTTTTGACATTTGCCACGGCTGCCGGCGCTGTTTCAGCCTGTGTAACAGCTTCCCCACCCTGTTCGACGCCGTCGATGCCACCGACACGGGTGAACTGGAATCCGTGGAGCGCAAGGTCTACTGGCAGGTGGTGGATCACTGCTATCTGTGCGACATGTGCTTCATGACCAAGTGCCCGTACGTGCCGCCGCATCCATGGAACCTGGACTTCCCGCACCTGATGCTGCGCGCCAAGGCCTGCAAGTACCGGCAGGAGGGTGCCAGCCTGCGCAACAAGCTGCTGTCGGCCCCCGACAAACTGGGCAGGTTCGCCGGCATTCCGATCGTGGCGCAAACCGTGAACGCCGTGAACCGCAACCGTGTGGCCCGCAAACTGCTGGACAAGGCTGTCGGCATCGATGCGGACGCGGTGCTGCCGGAATTCCACAGCAATACGGCGCGCAAGCAGCTCAAGCGGCATCGCGCCGATGCCCTGCAGGCCCAGGCTATAGAAGGCACCCGCGGCAGGGTCGCGGTTTTCCTCACCTGCTACGGCAACCGCAACTCGCCGTCCCTGGTGACGGATCTGGTAGCGGTTATGGAACACAACGGCATCGCCACGCGCCTGACCACAAGCGAACGCTGCTGCGGCATGCCCAAGCTGGAGCTTGGCGATCTGGAAGCAGTGCGCAAAAACAAAGAGGCCAACGTACCGATGCTGGCCGCGCTGGTGGACGAGGGCTGGGACATCGTGGCGCCGATACCGTCCTGCGTGCTCATGTTCAAGCAGGAGCTGCCACTGATGTTCCCGGACGACGCTCAGGTGGCCAAGGTTCGTGACAGCATCTTTGATCCGTTCGAGTACCTGATGCTGCGACACCGCGGCGGCAAGCTAAAGACCGACTTTAAGAATCCGCTCGGCAAGGTCGTATACCATGTGCCCTGCCACCAGCGCGTGCAGAATATCGGCCTGAAAACCAAACAGCTGCTGGAACTGGTGCCGGGCACACAGGTGGAAGCCATCGAACGCTGCTCGGGTCACAATGGCAGCTACGCGATCAAAAGCGAGTTTCACGACATCTCCATGAAAATCGGCCGGCCGGTGATGCAGCGGGTTGCAGCCTCGGACTGCGACCACTATTTCAGCGACTGCCCGATGGCGGCCGAACAGATCCAGAACGGCCTGCCGGACCGGCGCGAACCTGAATCGCCGCTGGAATTGTTGCGCATGGCCTACGGTTTGACGGATTAAGTCGCAACCGCATGGCTGGACGCAGGCGAACCTGTTTACAATGACCAACACATTCGAGCAGCGAAGGAAAAGCCATGGCAAGCGAAGGTTATCACGAGCCGATTGAAGAATTGCCGGAGGAGGTGCGGGATTTTCACCGCGCCGTAGTATCCCTGATGGAGGAACTGGAAGCGGTGGACTGGTACAACCAGCGGGTAGCCGCCTGCAAGGACCAGTCGCTGGCCGCCATCCTGGCGCATAATCGCGATGAGGAAGTGGAGCACGCCTCCATGGTGCTGGAATGGATCCGCCGTCACAACCCGCGCTTCGACCATGAACTCAGGGACTATCTGTTCAAGGACGGACCGATTACGGATCACAAATGAACGCCGCCAATTTACACAAACTTGCACGCCAGGATCTTTGGAATCTGGAGGACTACGCACAAAAACGTGAGGGCTTCCGAGCCCGGGTCATGGCGCACAAAAAAAGCCGCAGCCTGCAACTGGGCCCGCACGTGCGCCTGCTGTTCGAGGATCGCTTGACCATGCAGTATCAGGTGCAGGAAATGCTGCGTGCCGAGCGCATTTTTGAGCCCGAGGGCATCCAGGATGAGCTCAATGTATACAATGCACTGATTCCCGATGGCAGCAACTGGAAAGCCACCATGCTCATCGAGTATGCCGACGTGCTGGAGCGCCACAAGGCGCTGGCCCGGTTGATCGGCATCGAGACCCGAACCTGGATCCAGGTCGCCGGCCATGAACCGGTGCATGCCATTGCCGACGAGGATCTGGAGCGCGAAACCGCCGAAAAGACTTCATCGGTGCATTTCCTGCGTTTTGAGCTCAGCCCCGAAATGATTGCCGCCTTCAAGAAGGGTGCGGTCCTGAATGCCGGCGTGGATCATCCCAATTACCATGCACGCGTCGCTCCGCTGGCGGAAGCACTGCGCCGCGCATTGCTTGCGGATCTGAATTGATTGAAGTCGCGCTGTAAGCCCGCACCTGAATCAGGTTAAAATTCCCGGCATGCCGGCCGCCGTGTTGGCTCACCAGCCAGGGAATTATTCGCATCCATGAGCGCCAAATACGACGCTGCTGATATCGAGGTGCTGTCGGGTCTCGACCCGGTCCGCCGCCGGCCCGGCATGTATACCGACACCAGCCGGCCCAACCATCTGGCACAGGAAGTCGTCGACAACAGCGTGGACGAAGCCATTGCCGGCTTCGCCAAAAAGATCGAGGTCATCGTCCACAAGGATGGTTCGCTGTCGGCCAACGACGATGGCCGCGGCATGCCGGTGGACGTGCACCCCAAGGAGAAACTTACCGGCGTGGAGCTGATCCTTACCCGCCTGCATGCCGGCGCCAAGTTTTCCGACAAAAATTACCGTTTTTCCGGCGGCCTGCACGGCGTGGGGGTATCGGTGGTGAACGCCCTGTCCAGCCGGCTGGAGGTTTGGGTTCGGCGCAACGCCAGGACTTACCACATGCTGTTCAAGGACGGCAAGCGCGTCGGCAAGCTGGAAGAGCAGGGCAGCGTGGCCAAGGCCAATACCGGCACGCGCCTGCGTTTCTGGCCGGATCCCAAGTATTTTGATTCTCCCAAGTTTTCCATACCCAGGCTCAAGCACGTTTTGCGCGCCAAGGCGGTGTTGTGCCCGGGTCTCACGGTCAAGTTCATCAATGAGCAGACCCTGGAAAAAGAGGAGTGGCAGTATCACGGCGGCCTCAAGGATTACCTGCTGGAATCGCTGGAAGGGCGCGAGCATCTGCCGGCTGAGCCGTTTACCGGCAGCCTGGAGGCGGAGAAGGAGGCCGCCGACTGGGCGGTGGTGTGGTTGCCGGGCTCCGGCGAAGTGTTTGCCGAGAGCTATGTGAACCTGATCCCCACGATACAGGGCGGCACGCATGTCAACGGCCTGCGCACCGGGCTCACCGATGCGGTGCGCGAATTCTGCGAATTCCGCAACCTGCTGCCGCGCGGCGTGAAGCTGGCACCGGAAGACATCTGCGACCGTGCCGCCTATGTGCTGTCGGTGAAGATGAGCGATCCGCAGTTTTCCGGACAGACCAAGGAACGGCTGGCATCCAGGGAATCCGCCAGCTTCGTCTCCGGACTGGTGAAAGATGCGCTGGCGTTGTGGCTTAACCAGCACACCGAAGCGGGAGAGCAGATCGCGCAACTGGCCATTGAAAACGCACAACAGCGTCTCAAGCTCAGCAAGCAGGTGGTGCGCAAGAAAGTCACCGCCGGACCGGCGCTGCCCGGCAAGCTCGCGGATTGTACCAGCGGGGAACCGGAGCGTTCCGAACTGTTTCTGGTGGAAGGTGATTCCGCCGGCGGCTCTGCCAAGCAGGCCCGCGACCGTGAATTCCAGGCGATCCTGCCGTTGCGCGGCAAAATCCTGAACACCTGGGAAGTGGACGCCGCCGAAGTGCTGGGCTCACAGGAAGTCCACGACATCAGCGTGGCCATGGGGGTGGAGCCCGGTTCCGAGAACCTCGCCGGCCTGCGCTACCACAAGGTCTGCATACTGGCGGATGCGGATTCCGACGGCCAGCACATCGCCACTTTGCTGTGCGCGCTGTTCCTGCGGCATTTCCGTCCATTGGTGCAGCACGGGCATGTATTCGTGTGCATGCCGCCGCTGTTCCGCATTGACGTCGGCAAGAACGTGTACTACGCCCTCGACGAGGATGAAAGAAAAGGCATCCTCGACCGCATCGCGGCGGAAAAGCAGAAAGGCAAGATCTCGGTCACGCGTTTCAAGGGCCTTGGCGAAATGAGCCCCGCGCAATTGCGCGAGACCACCATCTCACCGGACACCCGCCGGTTGGTGCAGCTCACCATCGAGGCCAAGGACAACACCGACCGGCTCATGGACATGCTGCTGGCCAAGAAGCGCGCCACCGATCGCAAGCAATGGCTGGAAAAAAAGGGCAACCTGGCCGCGATTTAGCTGCGGCGTAATCTAAACTGCTACCCTAGATGTGCGTATGCCGCAGCCACAGGAGCAGCACCAGAACAACCAGCATCAGCAGCCAGACCGGCACATAAATGCCCGTGGCGCGTTTGTCTTTGGCGCGTTCCCACCAGGTGCGTGGATGAATGCCCTTGAAAAAGAACACGATGTTGCTGGCCAGGTTGACGCATGCGATGTTAATGGCCAGAAGTATGGCAGCCCCGGTTGCGAGCTTAAAATCGCCTGTCCGAGCATCAAACCCAGGGTTACGGCGGGAGGCAGCCATGCGACCGCCACCATCACGCCCACCAGGTCACTGGATAAACCGGTCGTCAGAGACAGTACCGCTGCAGCACCCGATGCCAGGGCGAGGGTGATTGAGTCAAGCTCTACCTGTGTGCGTTCAATGATTGCAGGAGTCAGCATCTGGTACGGCCACGGCACGCCAATTGCCAAAGACAAGGCCAAGGCCGGGCCTGCTGAGTTGCATAAGGCGGATTTGCGCATCAGGGCAATGTCACCCAGTGCGGTACCCAATCCCAAGGCTAGCTGCGGCGCCAGTCGGGGCGTGATCACCATGGCGCCGATCACGGCTGCCGTGTTTTTTTCCAGCGGGCCGATCGCCGCCACCGCCGTGGACAGCGTGACCAGTACCAGAAAATTCAGGTCGAGCCGGGAGTTTCTTTCAACCTGTTCATAGAGGGCCTCGCGAGTGGCGGTGGCCGACGCTTCTTCCTTACGCTGCGTTTCCGGTGGTTTCGGCAGCACCACCTCCACCGGTAGCACCAGGACCTTGAGAACCGGCTAGACTTTGCCATCCGGCGTCAATAGGCGCATCACCTGCAGGCCGTCTTGGTCGGCTTGGCCCCTGCGGACATCGCTGACATCGAATCGGGAAGCAATGGCAGAAATGGCTTTGCTGTTGCCGCCCTGGGCTATTACT
>JAGWOR010000013.1 GCA_028870845.1 Gammaproteobacteria bacterium
ATATAGTTGTTGATGTAAAAGGTACCAGGAGCAAAGTAACCGTACATGTTTTCGCAACCAAAACAAATGGCGTATGGCTGATTCGTCAAGCAACAATTAATGGTCGACCTATCGATTTGACAAATAAATTAATGGGATCAAACTCGATTAATCGATGAGAGTCTGTTATGGGTCGAGAACAGCTGAACGAGGGGTACAATCACTGGCGTCCAGCTTTAAGTGCAGAATGCGGCCATTAACAGTCGTTGGAGCTAAGCAATAGATGGTTCGAAATCAGGGTTTATCGTCAAGATGACATGGGTAGGAACTGTTTAGTGCTAACAATATATCGAAACCAGCCCGTGTTTTAATTTTATCTTGCTCAGATAAATTTTGAACGAAGTGAATAACTGTTTTTCTAATATCTTGATTGGTTACTGTATCTGGTAGGCAATATGGCTCATGCGTCAAAAGAGGAATTAATACGCGCGGTGGTTCGGTATGCGTTTTAACCAATGCAAAACCTAAAAACAGTCTTTGAGAATCGGCGCCTGCACGTACTCCATTTATAAATTGATCACACATGTCAATATTTGAATTTGCCCCAGCGCAAAGTTGAAGTAAGTCACGGCCATTCATTTGAAACACTGATACTTTAGTTATTTTTGGCAGTGATTGGGCACGGGCTTTATTAGGGCCAGGTAATAGAAATGTAGTTGTTATGAACAGTAAGCAAAATACGGTGTTTGTAATTTTCATAAGAATGCGGGATATAGAATTACTGGATGTTTACACATTATATATTACAGCTAGGTTTGAATTGCACAAGTTATCGTAAACATTGGCTCGATAGTAATGGACTGCCTCCGTTTCACTAGACAGTTAATAGTTAGCTATTAGAATATAAGCTCGAGATGCCGCTAAGGGTCGTTAGCTGTTATCCGAAGTGTTTGTTTAAACTGAAATGATCCCCACAAACCATTACTTGATGCCTCTGGCGCTCTTGATGGCCTCATAGGCGAGATTGATCTGCTGGGTTTTTTCCTGGGCCATCTTCAGCATGGCTTCCGGCAAGCCGCGCGACACCAGCCTGTCCGGATGGTTTTCCTTCATCAGCCGCCGGTAGGCGCGCTTGATATCCTCGTTGCTGTCGGCGGGCTTCACCCCCAGGGTCTGGTAAGCCGCCGCCAGCCTGTCCGGCTGGGAACGGGACGGGCCGCGCGCACCGCCGAAAGCCTGCTGCGCGCGCATGAATTCCTGGTACTGCCTGAGCGTGGCGGCCGGGATTCCCAAAATCGAGCAGATGCGGGTGAAGATCGCCTGCTCGGCCGGATGCAGCACGCCGTCGGCCAAGGCCGCCGCCAGCTGGATCTGCAGGAACATGCTGAGCAGCGCCGGATAGCCGCCACAGGCATCGCGGAACTGGATGAGCGCCTGGTCCAGCTGGAAATCCGGCTGTTTGCCCTGGTTGAAAAGCTCGATGGCGGCGTGCTGCTGTTGCTGGGTGAGATTCATCTGCGCCATGACGGCGCGGGCCGCGCGGATCTCGTTTTCCGAAACCCGGCCATCGGCCTTGGCGATGCAGCCCATCACCGAAAAGGTGGTGTTGAAAAACACCGCTTGTGCACGGCCGGGGTCGGCGTACACCCAGTGCACGCGAGCGCGACTGGCCGCCAGGCTGTAGCCGACGAAGGCGCCCAGCAGTGCGCCCCACTCCCGGGCGATCGCCCAGCCCAACAGTGCGCCGATGAGCGCGCCCCACAATCCCATGATTCCGTCCGCGGGTGAAAATAAGAGAGACACATTCTACCCGTTGGAGTTTGCACGGCTGGACAGAATTTCAGCGGTCACGGAAGATAGGCTCCTGCCAACTGCCTGGAATGCCGTGCATGCCTGCCGAATCCGCTCCGGTTTTCGAAACCCATCTGAAAAGCCTGCCGCTGGTGCATCGCGGCAAGGTGCGCGACATCTATGCGGCCGGAACGGAGCATTTGCTGATCGTCACCAGCGACCGGCTGTCGGCCTTCGACGTGGTGCTGCCGGATCCGATCCCCGGCAAGGGCCAGGTGCTCACCGGCATTTCGCGCTTCTGGTTCGAGCGCACCGGCCACATCATCCCGAACCAGCTGACCACGCTGCCGCTAGAGCAGGTGATCCAGGACGCCGGCGAACTGGCATTGCTCAAGGACCGCGCCATGCTGGTGCGCAAGCTCAAGGCCCTGCCCGTGGAAGCCGTGGTGCGCGGCTACCTGATCGGTTCCGGCTGGAAGGATTACCAGAAAACCGGCACGGTCTGCGGCATTCCCCTGCCCAAGGGCATGCAGCTCGCCGGCAAGCTGCCACAGCCGATTTTCACGCCCGCCACCAAAGCCCCCAAGGGTCAGCACGACGAAAACATTTCCTTCGAGGAAACCGTCAAGCTGCTGGGCCGGCCGCTGGCGGAAAGCGTGCGGGAAAAAAGCCTGCAGCTCTACGACTACGCCGCCCGGCATGCGCTCGCGCGCGGCATCATCATCGCCGACACCAAGTTTGAATTCGGACTGGATGGCGATGGCCAGCTGGTGCTCATCGACGAGGCATTGACGCCGGATTCGTCCAGGTTCTGGCCCGCCGACAGTTACCGGCCCGGGGTCAGCCCGCCGTCCTTCGACAAACAGTACGTGCGTGACTACCTGGAGACTTTGGACTGGCCCAAGAAACCGCCGGCGCCGCACCTGCCTGGCGAAATCATCGCCAAGACCGCGGAAAAATACCGCGAAGCCTACCGGCGGATCACGGCCTGATGGGGCGCGTTCTGCTCGAAGCCGGCATGCGCAAATTGCTGATCCGCTCCGCCCCGCTGCTGGCCGTGTGGTGTGGCTGGTTGTGCTTCAGCATGCCGGCCTGGGCCGCGGAAAACTGCCATACGCCCGAACCGCAGGAACTGATCCGCTGGTATCACCAGCAGTATCCGCATCAGCCCTTGCGCTACAGCGCGGAGAGTTCCCTGATCTACCATCCCATCGAAGTGTTGCAGACCCTGCGGCCGCGCATCAACTGGATCGGACTGGCGTGGTTGTCGCCCGAATGGGGCGCGCTGTTTGCCGCCGACTGCCAGGGCCGGCCGCTGGCGGCGGTCTCGGTGGGCGCAGTCGGCAAGATCATGGCGGGCCCGGAGCTGCCGGCGCTGGGCCAGACGGTGATGTTCATCTATGTGGACAAGGAAACCGCCGACTGCGTGCACGACTCGGCCGACATGGTGACGGTGAAAGACGGCAAAATCATCACCTTGTGGAGCCATGCCTACCGGCAGGGCATGAATCTCGGCGCCCGCGGACATCCGCCCACGGCATTCATCACCCACAACTACACCCTGGCCTTCGGCGATGGCGGACGCAGCCTGCTGGTATCCGGCATGATCCGGCAGTATCCGTTCCGCAAGGACGGTTCCCAGTCGCCCACGCCCGAGGCCAGCCGCGTGCTGCCGCAGGAAAATTACCGCTGGGATGCCAAGCACCTGCGCTACGTGGCGCAGCACGACTATCCGCAAACTCCGGCTTGTGTCCCCGTCAGCCTGCAGGGCAGCAAGTAAAGTGTGTGCGCCGGCAAATCGCCGGATTTACTGTTTCTAAGGATGGGCCGGTGGATACAGCCAGTTACCCACCCAGGAAAGCTCGTTGAAGAAGTAGGGATAGTACACAGCCAGCAGCAGGAACCCGGCGCCTACGGCGATGAATGCCAGCCGGCTCTTGAGCCCGTGCAGGTCGGTGTAGAACGGTGCGAAGCAGATGAACGCCAGAAAAAACGCGATGGCGAAATAAAACATGGCGATCAGAAAGGAACTCCAGGCCACATAGGGATTCTGGATGAAGGTGGCGCAAGCCATGCCCATGGACAGGCCCGAAACCACCACAATGGAATCCTTGACCCCCAAAATCAGGGTGGTGAAAAAGCGCGGCACCCGGCCTTTTTCATAGGGGGTAAGCGCCAGAAACAGGAACTCCACGCCGATAAGGATCAGGGAAATGGGGATCAGCACCATCAGGATATCGGGGCTGACGGCGCCGGACATGAAATTCTGGAAGCTCTCGTAGGCGCCGTGGCGCAGATGCAGCATCATCAGCGAAGCCACGAAACCCAGCAACAGGTTGATGCCGAGATTGGTAAGTGAATCGCCGATGTCGCGGATGATTGAGTGGTGCAGCAGCTGTATGGCTACGTGCGGCTGCGGTTTTTGTTTCTTGCGGAACACCTAATCCTCCATACCGCGTTTTTCGAGCCAGCCTATTCCGCTGCCTGCGGCGTGCCGGCTGCAGCCCAGCGGCTGAAGATGCTGTGCAAGGCCTGCAGGCCATCGGTCAGGGCGGCCGGACCCGGCTGCAGGATGATGGAGGATTTGATTTCGTGCAACTGGCCGTCACGCACCGCGGGAATCGCCTGCCAGCCGGGCCGCGCGCGCACCGCATCCGGCCGGAATTTCTTGCCGCACCAGGAACCGATGATGATGTCCGGGCGGTGGTGGATGACGGCGGTGGGATCACGCACGATGCGGTTCTTGCCCAGCGGTTCATTTGCCAGTTCCGGAAAGATATTCTCGCCGCCGGCGATGCCCATGAGTTCCGAAACCCAGGCGATGGCGGATATCATCGGATCATCCCATTCCTCGAAATACACCCGCGGCCGGCGCGCCAGTGTGGATGCCTGGCTGCGGATGTCATCGAGATTTTTTTGCAGCCGTTCCGCCAGTGCCTGGGCTTTTGCCTGGCAGCCAATCATTCCTCCGAGCATCACGATCATGCGCAGAATTTCCGCCAGCGTGCGCTGATTGAATACATGCACTTCCAGGCCGTGGCGCACCAGTTCGGCGGCAATCTCGGCTTGCAGATCCGAGAAGCCCAGCACCAGGTCGGGCATCAACTCCAGGATTTTTTCGATTTTGGCGCTGGTGAACGCCGAGACCTTGGGTTTTTCCCTGCGTGCCTCGGGTGGACGCACGGTGAAGCCGGAAATGCCCACGATGCGCCGCTGCTCGCCCAGCAGGTACAGGGTTTCGGTGGTTTCTTCCGTCAGGCAGACGATTCGCTGCGGGTATGTGTTCATCAAAGCACACCATTTGGGTTGGCCTGTGCCGTCGCCTGCGGCACCTGCCGGTACCCGGTTCCGTTACACTGCGCGCATGCCGGCCAGCGATACGCCCTATCAGGACCTGACACCCGACACCATCCTGGAGGCGGTGGAGTCCACCGGCCTGCACACCGACGGCACCCTGCTGGCCCTCAACAGCTACGAGAACCGCGTCTACCAGGTGGGCATCGAGGACCGTGCGCCGCTGGTGGTCAAATTCTACCGTCCCGGCCGCTGGAGCGACGCCGCCATCCTGGAGGAGCATGCCTTCACGCGCGAGCTGGCGGAACATGAGATTCCGGTGGTGGCGCCGCTCGTGGATGTGCAAGGCACGACGCTCCTGCAACACGCCGGCTTTCGTTTCGCGCTGTTCCCGCGCCAGGGCGGGCGGGCACCCGACCTGGAACGCGCTGATCAGCTGGAATGGCTGGGCCGGTTCCTGGGGCGCATCCACCGGGTGGGGGCCGCCACCCGCTTCCAGCATCGGCCCTGCATCGATATCGAAACTTTGGGGCGCGGATCGCAGGCATTCCTCCTGCACAGCCACTTCCTGCCGCCGGAACTGGCGCCCCGCTACCGGGAAGTAAGCCAACTGCTGCTGGCTGGCGTTGAACGCAGTTTCGAGCGCGCCGGAAATTATGCCCGCATCCGCCTGCACGGCGACTGCCATCCCGGAAACCTGCTGTGGACCGATGCCGGCCCGCATTTCGTGGACTTCGACGACTGCGGCACCGGCCCGGCGGTACAGGACCTGTGGATGCTGCTCTCCGGTCCGCGCGCCGATATGGAAAACCAGCTCGGCCATGTCCTGCAGGGTTACCGGCAGTTTGCGGATTTCAATCCCGCGGAACTCTGGCTGGTGGAGGCGCTGCGCAGCCTGCGCATGCTGCATTACGCCGCCTGGATCGCGCGCCGCTGGCACGACCCGGCATTCCCGCGCGCCTTTCCCTGGTTCGACGCGCCGCGCTACTGGGAAGAGCACATCCAGGCGCTGCGAGAACAGCTGCCGCTGCTGGATGAAGCACCGCTGGCGCTGGACGCATAGTGCCGCTGGTTCCCCGCCTGGGGCTAGAATAGCGCCCTGCATGACAGCAATGGGGCAGGCATGCTGAGCAGAATACTTAAAGCCATCGACCGCTACGTCTGGCACAGCGACCTGCGTTCCCTGCCCTGGAGCAAGCGCGTGCCGGTGTTCTGGTTGCGCGTGCTGCAGCTGCTGGCCCAGGATTTCATGAACGGCGAAATCACGCTGCGCGCCACCGGCCTGGTGTACACCACTTTGCTATCCATTGTGCCGCTGATGGCTTTCGTGTTCGCGGTGCTCAAGGAATTCGGCGTGCAGAACAGCCTGGCGCCGCTGCTTTCCGATTTCCTCTCCCCGCTCGGCCCCAAAGGCATGGAGATCACCTCGAATATCATCAACTTCGTCAACAATGTGAAGGTCGGACTGCTGGGGGCCATCGGCCTGCTGGTGCTGTTGTACGCGGTGATCTCGCTGGTGCAGAAAGTCGAAGCCGGCCTGAATTACATCTGGCGGGTGCGCGAAGACATCTCCTTTAGCGAACGTTTCAGCCATTATCTGGGCGTGCTGGTGATCGGCCCGGTGCTGCTGGTATCGGCGCTGGTGATCACCGCCACCATCAGCAGCCCCGTCATGACACACCGCATACTGGAAGTGATTCCACTGGGTCACCTGCTGGTACTGGCCATTCAGCTGCTGCCCTACCTGCTGGTGATCGCGGCCTTCACTTTCACCTATGCCTTCGTACCCCACACCCACGTGCAGTTCCGCGCGGCGCTGGCAGGCGGCGTGTTCGCCGGCGTGCTGTGGCAGCTGGCCAGCTGGACGTTCGCGGCGCTGACCGTGTCTTCTTCCAGGCTCACCATCATTTATTCCAGTTTCGCGATCCTGGTGATGTTCATGGCCTGGGTGTATCTGTGCTGGCTGATCCTGTTCGTGGGCGCGCAGGTGGCGTTCTACGTGCAGAATCCGGAGCTGGTGCGCCACGGTCTCGGCCACGAGGACGTAGGCGGGCGCACCCAGGAACGGCTGGCGCTGCACGTCATGTACCTCCTGGGCCGCCGCTATTACGATCATCAATCCCCCTGGTCGCGGGAGGATCTGGCGCGCCACCTGCAGGTGCCCACCGACACGGTGCTGGACGTGCTGGTACGCCTGCGTGAAAGCGGGCTGGTGATGCTGGTCTCAGGCCATATCCGCCGCTACGTGCCGGCCCGCGACATGGGCACCATCCTGCTGCGCGACATCTTCAATGCCATGCGCCGCAACCCGCCCGGCACCGTGGATGTGGATCGTTACCTCAGCCCGGTCGACCCCGTGGACGAAGTCATGAACAAACTCGACCACGCCATCGACAGCGCCCTGGGCAACACCACCTTGCGTGACCTGGTGGAGCAACAGAGCGTGGTGGACATTTCGGATTTGAAGCGCGCCTGATTGTTTGTGTGGCCTACGGCCACATCATTTATTGCGGGTTCCGCCCCGCGGTCAGGTTACTTTTCTTTGGCGCAAAGAAAAGTAACCAAAAGAAACATTCCAGAGCGTCATCAACCGTATCTGGCTTACCCACGCGCTTCACACTGCACAGGTTTTCTTTCTGTAACGGTCTTTTTAGCTGTAACAATGGCATTGGTTCATTGATCTGTAAAAGCCGTTTCTTCTTATTAACCCCCTTGAACACCACCGAGCACTGGACCGCGAGGATCAGGCCGCAAAGCCGGCGAAGCCAGGGATGGCGAGCCTTCGCAGCGGCACAGGGGCGGGAAGCAGCGCTTCGAGCGGGCACACAGGGAAGTGTGCCCTGGACTTTACGCGGAGCAGGAGGTGTAGCGTAAAGTGCCGTCTGCGAAGCCCCAAGCAAGGGAAGCGCGCAGGGCACCGCCGCAGGTGGTGGTGTTCCGGGGGCGCGTTTCTTTCGTCCCTTTGTTTGCGCGTACAAAGAAAGGGACCTGCCGTAGGGGTGCGGAAACCCCGCCTAAATCAGCGCGACCGCGGGTCGCACAATATCTTTTCAAATCCGCTGCAACACTTCATCGACTGTAATTTGCTTCAGGCAATTCAGATGCCCCAACGGGCACTCGCGCTTGAAACAGGGGCTGCATTCCAGCCGCAGGTAGACCACCTGCGCCCTGTCTGACAGCGGCGGAGTGTAATCCGGTGTGGAGGAGCCGTAGATGGCCACCAGCTTTATGCCCACGGCTGCGGCCATGTGCATCAGGCCGGAATCGTTGCTGACCGCGGTTTCCGCCAGCGCCAGCAGGTCTACCACGTCTTCCAGTCGGGTGATGCCGCAGAGGTTCACCACGCGCTTGCCGGCGATGCGGGTGATCTCCTCGCCCAGGGATTGTTCGCGCACCGAGCCGAATACCCACAGCTGTTTGCCGGATGCCAGCACCTGCTTTGCCAAATCGCCGTAATATTCCACCGGCCAGCGCTTGGCGGGACCGTATTCGGCGCCGGGCATGAGCGCCACGATGGGCGTTTCCGTATTCAAGGCCAGCCGTTGCAGCTGCGCTTTCTGATTTTCCCCACTCACCCGCAGCTGCGGTTTGGGAATGTCCGCGGCCGTCAGAGCCGCACCCCGTTCCAGGCCCAGATTCACGTAGCGCTGCACTGTTTGGGTCAGCTTGGCCTTGTCCAGCGGCCGCATGTCGTTGATGAGGCCGAAGCGCCATTCGCCGCGATAACCAGTGCGCCTGGGAATACCGGCAAACATCGGCACGAGTGCCGACTTCCAGGAACGCGGCAGCACGATGGCCTGGTCATAACGACCCCGCAGCAGGCGCCCCAGCCGCCGGCGCGCGCCAAAACCAAACTCGCCGTGGCTCAAGGGCATGGTGATGCTGCTGCGGACTTCCGGCATGCGTGCCAGCAGCGGCTTCGACCAGGCCGGCGCCAGCACGTCAATCTCGCATACCGGGAGGCGCTGCTTGAGGGTAATGAACAGGCTTTGGGCCAGCACCATGTCGCCGATCCAGGCCGGCCCGACCACAAGAATTCTTTTTGAAATGATGGGATTCATGCATATGCCCCAATGTTGAATTCTCGAATCCCCTTGGATGACGCCGAGCACTGGAACGAGTGGGGTTTGGGCCGCGCAGCGGGCGAAGCCAGGATGGCGAGCCTTTGCAGCGGCACAGGGGCGAGAAGCAGAGCTTCAAGCGGGCGCACAGGAATGAGTGCCCTGGACTTTACGCGGAGCAGGAGGTGTAGCGTAAAGTGCCGTCTGCAAAGCCCCGAACGAGTGACGCCCGCAGGGTAACCGTCAGGTCGGCATCCCCGGGGTGACTTCCTTTGGGTACTTTTCTTGTTCGTACAAGGAAAGTACCTCGTCGTGCGGGGGCGAAACCCCGATTTCAAATCTTTAACCTCCCTTCTCACATCCCATATGAAGGTGAATTGAAGGAGTTAATTTCTATTCAACCACTCCATGTATTTTGCCACCCCCTGCTCCACCGTCATGAACGGGTGATCGCAGCCGGCGGCGCGCAGCGCGCTCATGTCGGCTTCGGTGAAGCTCTGGTAACGGCCCTTGAGATTCTCCGGAAACGGAATGTATTCGATCTTGCCCTTGCCGTGGAATTTGATGACTGCATTGGCCACGTCGTTGAAGGTCTGACTGTGGCCGGTGCCCAGGTTAAAGATGCCCGAAGCCTTGGGGTGATCCAGGGCCCACAGGTTCACGGCGCACACGTCGTCCACGTGGATGAAGTCGCGGCGTTGCTCGCCATTGGCGTAGCCGCCGCTGCCCTCGAACAATTTACACTTGCCGGATTCCCTGATCTGGTTGTTGAAGTGGAACGCGGTGCTGGCCATCTTGCCCTTGTGCTGCTCGCGCGGCCCATAGACATTGAAATAACGGAAACCCACCACCTGGCTTTTAAGCGCGGTCTTCATGCGGCGGCGCACGTACTGGTCGAACAGGAACTTGGAATAGCCGTAGAGGTTGAGCGGCCGCTCGTACTGGCGCTCCTCCTTGAATACCTGGCCGCCGCCGTAGATCGCGGCCGAAGAGGCGTAGATGAACGGGACGTTGCGGGTGACGCAATGCTCCAGCAGCGCCTTCGAATAATCGTAGTTCAGGCCCATCATGTACTGGCCGTTCCACTCGGTGGTGTCGGAACAGGCGCCGTTGTGGAACACCGCCTCGATGGGCCCGAGCGTGCCATTGCCGGTGAGCTGCTGCAGGAAGGCTTCCTTGTCACGGTAATCAGCGATCTCCGCTTCCACCAAGTTGACGAACTTGGCGCCTTCCTTCAGGTCGTCCACCACGATGATGTCGGTGATGCCGCGCTGGTTGAGCGCCAGCACCAGGTTGCTGCCCACGAAGCCTGCGCCGCCGGTGACGATGATCATGAGGATTTTCTCTGTGAGTAGATGACCATGTATTTATAGAATACCCCGTTGGCCTCGGACACCGAGATCAGCAATCCGCGCCAGCCGTCCAGCAGGCCGAGCCGCAGGAAATAGGCGCGCAGGAAGGCCCACAGGCTTTTCAGCAGAATGATAACCGGTGGATAGGTGCGGGTGGACTCCCCGGCCTTGAGCATGGTGTAGCGGTGCATCTTCACCAGAAAGTCCCCGGCATCGCGCATGGCGGTATGCCGCAGGCTGCCCGCCAGCTGCACTGGCTGTTCGCCGTATTTCAATTCCACTTTTTCATGTACCGCCACATCGGTGAAGCCGTGGGTTTGGCGGTTATACAGGCGCGTCAGCCACTGGCTGCCCCAGCCGCCATAGCGCACCCGCCTGCCCAGCAGGTAATTCAGGCGCTGCACCGCATACACCTGCTGTGGTTTGTCCAGGGCCAGGCCCGCAAGACTCGCGGCTAGCGAGGCTTCCACGATTTCGTCCGCGTCCAGTGAAAAGATCCAGTCGTGGCTCGCCAGGGCGGCGGCTGCGTTGCGGGTGGGACCGAAGCCGGTGAAGGCGCCCTGACAAACCCGCACGTTGGCGAAACGGCGGGCCACTTCCAGGGTGGCGTCGCCTGAGCCGTTGTCGTAAACCAGCACTTCGCCGAAATCGCGCACGCTTTCCAGGGTCGCGGCCAGAGTGGCGGCGGCATCGCGGACGATGAGTACGGCGGACATGCGGGCCAGCGCTGAGGTCATGCGATCCCCGCAGGACAGTCGTCAGTCGACCAGCTTATATATGGCGCTGCAATACGGGCACTCGACTTCGCCATGATCCTCGATGGGCAGATACACCCGCGGATGGGAATTCCACAGGCTCATACCGTCCATGGGACAGTGCAGCGGCAAATCCTTGCGGGTCACATCATAGTGGCGGCGGGCGTTGGGGGTCAGCAGGCCCGGCTGTTGTACGGCGGCTTCGGCCACGGTGGCACCTCGGGAATCGGAAGACTGGCGATTATACCAAGCCCATCCTAACCGCTGCTGGCTGGCGTGCCCATGGTTGCGGCCCACAGCTCGCGCACCTGGCTGCGCAGCGGCTCAGCCTCGGCTTCCGGCATGCTCGCCGGGCGGCCCTCGAGGCTGCAGCGGTGCACGACACTGCGGAACGCACGGTAGGTATCGGCCAGGAACCCGCCTTGGGCCGGACTCAGTATGCCGGCTTCCACCAGCCCCTCCAGGTTGCGGATGTTGTCGGTCCAGTCCAGCAGCTGCGGATGCCGGTGGGCGTTTTTCAGCACCCAGTACTGCACCAGGAACTCGATGTCGGTAAGCCCGCCGGCATCCAGCTTGATGTCGAATTCGCCGGCGGCGTGCGCATGTTCCTTGAGCATGCGGGCGCGCATCTCAAGCACATCGTTTCGCAGGGCGTCCTCGTCCCGCGGGCGGCTGAGTACCTCGCGGCGCAGTCTTTCAAAAGCCTCGCCCAGCGCCGCGTCGCCGGCCACCGGCCGGGCACGCAGCAGCGCCTGGTGCTCCCAGGTCCAGGCCCGTTCCCGCTGATACAAGGTGAAGCTTTCCATGGAGCTTACGATCAGGCCGGCAGCGCCGCTGGGACGCAGCCGTGTGTCCACCTGGTAGAGCAGGCCCGAGGTGGTGGGTATGGACAGGATGTTGATGAAGCGCTGCACCAGGCGCGTGAAGAATTCGCTGTTGTCCAGCGGGTGTAGTCCACGGGTCTGCTGCCGCTCGCCGGCACTGTCGTGCAGAAACACCAGATCCAGGTCTGAACCGTAACCGAGCTCCAGGCCGGCGAGCTTGCCGTAGGCGACGATGCTGAAACAGGCGCGCCGTTCCCCTTGCCCAACACCGCACCAGGGCTCGCCGTTGCGCGCCGCCATGTGCTGCCAGGCGATTTCCAGCGCCTTGCGGATTACCTGCTCTGCAATCCAGGTGAGGAAATCGCTGACTTTCATCAATGGCACGTTGCCGGTAAGGTCGGCTGCCGCCACCCGCACCACTGCGGTCTGCTGGAACTGGCGCAAGGCATCCATCTGCGCTTCCAGATCATCCGCGCCCAGGTCCCGCAGCGCGTGATCCAGCTCGGCTTTGAGCGATTCCTGGGAAGGAAACTCCGTGAAGATGCGCGGGTCCAGCAGTTCATCCAGCAGCAACGGTGTGCGTACCACCAGATCAGTGAGCCAGGCGCTGCCGGAGGCCAGCAGCGCCAGGTGCTCCAGGGACGTGGGATTTTCCAGCAGCAGCGCCAGATAAGTTGAGCGTTTGGCCACCGCTTCCACCACCCGCAGCAGGCGCAGGCAGGTATCGTCCGGGTTGCGCGCGCTACACGCCACTTCAAACAGCCGCGGGACCAGCGCATCCAGCCGCCGGCGTGCACGCTCACCCAGGGAACGGGACAATGGGCCGCTGCGCAATTGCGCCAGCGCCTGCAGAATTTCATCCGGTTGTTTGAAACCCGAGTCACGCAGCAGTTTTTCCGCAGCCTCGTCCGGCTGCTGGCTGCGCCACACCGGAGCGAAGCGGGATTCCCGGGCCTGGCGCTGCAACTGCGGCATGGCGAATACTGCTTCAAAAATCTTCTGTACCTGGAGGCGGTGATTCTCCAGCGCAGTGCGAAATTCCGGCCAGGATTCAAAACCCATGCACCAGGCCAGGCGCGCGCGCGCGCTTGCTTCCAGCGGCAGTTCGTGGGTTTGTTCGTCGCAATTCTCCTGCAGGCGGTTCTCGGTTTGGCGCAGCAATGTATACGCGGACTTCAGTGCCGCCACATCTGAATCTTTCAGGTATTGCATGCCCCCCAGGTAATCCAGCACCGGGAGAATGGCGCGTTCCCGCAGCGGCGCCTCGCGGCCGCCGCGTATCAACTGGAACACCTGACCGATGAATTCGATTTCGCGGATGCCGCCGCGTCCCAGCTTGATGTTGTCCTCCAATCCGCGGCGCTGCACTTCCTGCATGATGAGCTGCTTCATCTCGCGCAGGGATTCGAAGGCGTTAAAGTCCAGGTAGCGCCGGTAGATGAATGGCCGCAGCATCTCCAGCAGCCGCGCGCCTTGCTTGACATCCCCGGCCACCGGCCGCGCCTTGATGAGTGCGTAGCGCTCCCACTCACGGCCGTGGTTCTGATAGTAGGCTTCCATGGCCGCGAAACTCATGGCCAGGGGACCGGCTTCGCCGAAAGGCCTGAGCCTCAAATCCACGCGGAACACGAAGCCGTCGGCAGTCACTTCATCCAGCAGGCGCACCAGTTTCTGCGCCAGGCGCAGGAAATACTCTTCGTTGTCCAGCGGCCGGGACCCATCGCTGGCGCCGTTTTCCGGGTAGCCGAAAATCACATCGATGTCCGAGGAGAAATTCAGCTCACGCGCGCCCAGCTTGCCCATGCCCAGCACCACCAGCGATTGCGGTTCGCCACGGGCGTTACGCGCCACGCCGTGGCGCTCCGCATGCCAGCCGCAGAGCTTTGCCAGCACGCCGTCCACACAGGCATCCGCCAGATCGGAAAGATCGTGCAGGGTTTCATCGAGACGTGCCCAGCCGGCCAGATCGCGCCAGGCAATACGCATCATTTCGTAACGCCGCAGCTGGCGCACGCGGCTGGCCAGACCCGCTTCGTCCTGGACCGCTTGCAAGGCCGCGTGCACGCGCTGCGAGGGCGAACGCGCCGTCAGCAGGTCTTCGGAATCCACCAGTTCGGCCAGCAGTTCCGGCCGGCGCGCGCAGTTCTGCGCCACAAATTCGCTGCAGCTCCAGACCCGGGCCAGGGATTCAGCCACTTGCGCCGGCAACGCCATCTGCGGCGGCAGCGACTGGCGCCGACGCTCCCAAGTGGAGCGCAGTGATTCTGGAATGTCGCCGGTATTCGTCATGGCAAGATCAATTGCTCGCCCAGCAAGCTTAACTGTAACCTAATCCCATGCCTGCACCACACCGAACACAACGGACTGACAAACTGCAATTCTTCGCCACCGCCGCCCAAGGGCTGGAGCCGGTAGTGGCGGAGGAATTGCGTGGCTTGGGCGCGCAGCAGGTAAAAGAAGCGCGCGGCGGCGCCACTTTCGAGGGAGCGTTGGCCGTTGCCTACCAAGCCTGCCTGTGGCTGCGGGCCGCCAATCGGGTGCTGTATCCACTGACGCGTTTTAAATGCAGTGACGCGCAAAGCCTGTACGCGGGCGTCCAGCGCATGCCCTGGGAAAATGACCTGTCGCCGGACGGCACCCTGGCGGTGGATTTCACCGGCAGCAACGCCGCCATCACCAACACCCAGTACGGCGCACAGCGCGTCAAGGACGCGGTAGTGGACCGGTTACGGGAAAAATTCGGCCGGCGGCCGAGCGTCGAGCGCCAACATCCGGACCTGCGCATCCATTGCCACCTGCACCGCGACATCGCCAGCGTGAGCCTGGACCTTTCCGGCGACAGCCTGCACCTGCGCGGCTACCGCCGTGCCGGCGGGACCGCGCCGCTCAAGGAAACCCTGGCGGCCGGGCTGCTGCTCAAGTGTGGCTGGCAAAAGATCGCGGCCGCCGGCGGCAGCTTCGCGGATCCCATGTGCGGTTCCGGCACACTGGTGATCGAAGCCGCGCTCATGGCCGGGGACGCGGCTCCGGGGCTGTTGCGCGAGTATTGGGGCTTCAATGGCTGGCTGAAACACGACCGGCGGCTGTGGGAAAAACTAATCACGGAGGCGCGCCGGCGCCAGGCCGCGGGTCGCGGCCGCATGCCGGTGATACTGGGCTACGACCGGGATGCCCGCTCCATCCTGGGCGCACAGGAAAATGCGCGCGCCGCCGGCGTGGCGCACGGCCTGCGCTTCGAGCACCGGGATCTGACGCACGCCCGCTTACCAGCGGGCTTGCAGCCGGGTCTGATGGTGACCAATCCGCCCTACGGTGAGCGTATGGGCGTAATGGAGGAACTGGGACCTTTATATGCATTGCTTGGCGACTGGCTCAGGCAACAGTGCGCGGGCTGGCAGGCGGGCGTCATCGTGGCGGATGCCGCCTTGGGCAAGCAGCTCGGAATCCGCGCGCGCAAAATGAATGCCTTCCATAACGGCCCGCTGGAATGCCGGTTGCTGCAGTTCGACATAAAGCCTGAGTGGTTCATGCGCAGCAGCGCTGCAGCTGAAACTTAGTAATCCACCCGCAAGCCGATAAACCGGCCGTTCACCGAATGCCACCGTGTGTACTAAGCACGCAGGCCAACTTGTCCCGCGGATTTGTAGATATCACGGAGACGCATCCCGGCGCTGGTTTATAACGGTCAATTCCCGCAGAGTCTAGTGAGCGCCTACTTCAGGACATCTACTGCAAACATCCAGCGCAGCCGGCTATGGTGCTTAGCGTGAGTATTCGCTTCAACGACATGCTTTAAGCCCCGTAAATTACAAGTTTATTTCTTACGCTATCACCCGTTTTTATTGTTCAATCGAAAAACCGCAGAACAATATAAGTCGGAAGCGCCGTGGCGTTAACCGCATTGACATCTCGGGGTATTAGACTAGGGTCAATCTAAGGCAATTCCAGGTGACGGATATGGCAGCGCGAAACCCCACGGGAAAAGCAAAAAACCACGGCGCTCGGAAAGCCGGTAAACGCAAGGCTAGTACTCGCAAGGTTAAACCGGTTCCCGACGGTTATCACAGCATTACGCCATACCTGATCATTGACGGCGCGGCGGCGGCGCTGGAATTTTACAAACGCGCCTTCGGTGCAAAAGAAAAAGTGCGCATGCCCCACGGCGAACGCATTGCCCACGCCGAGATACTGATCGGCGATTCGCATGTGATGCTGGCGGATGAACACCCGCAGATGGGTTACCGGGCACCGGCCGCGGGGAACATGCCACCGGTAGGCATCCTGTTGTATGTAAAGGATGTGGATGCGGTATTCGCGCGCGCGGTGGCAGCCGGCGCACGGGTGGACCGGCCGCTGGCCGATCAGTTTTACGGCGACCGTACCGGCAGTATCATCGACCCTTTCGGGCACCGCTGGTATCTGGCCACGCATATCGAAGACGTATCGCCGCAGGAAATGAAACGGCGCATGCAAACTGACATGCAGTAATCGACAGGAATGTTGCACCGGCTCGACCGGATGGAGGCAATTATGGAACTCAAAGAAGCCATCGGCACGCTCTCGGATATGCCCGAGATCCTGAAGATCTATCTCGGCAATCTCGACGACGCCGAACTGCATTTCCAGCCAGGCGACGGGAATTTTTCCGTGCTGGAGACCGTCTGTCATCTGCGCGACATCGAGATCGAAGGCTACCGGGTGCGCGTGCAGCGCATCCTGGCGGAAAAAAATCCGCGCTTGCCGGACCTCGACGGCGGTCAACTGGCGCGCGAACGGCGCTACCGCAAACAAGAACTACGGCCGGCGCTGGATGATTTTGTGCAGGCGCGCTACACCAATCTGCGGATGCTGGAAAAACTCAGCAAAACCCAGCTGGTCCGCACGGGTTTCCTGGAACCCCTGGGCAGAATCAGCCTGGCACGGCTGCTGGAACTGTGGGTCGAGCACGACCAGGGCCACGTGCACGAACTGGAACAGCTGCGCACTGAACTGCGCGCACCCGCGCCGGATTCCCAGCAGGAATTCAGCCGCTCCACCGGTTTCTGACCTGCGTACGCAGCCATGACCCAAACGGAACCGCTGGGACCTGACTTCTCCGCCGGTATTCCGGCCGGAAGTCTGGCGGACGGCGCGCCGTTGCTGGGACACGTGGGTCAGGATGCCGTTTTGCTGACCCGCTTCGGCGCTGACTACGCGGCCGTGGGCGCCACCTGCGCCCATTACCACGGTCCGTTGCACCAAGGTCTGACCGTCGGGGAAACAGTTCGCTGCCCCTGGCACCATGCCTGCTTCAGCCTGCGCAGCGGGGAAGTACTGGGGGCGCCGGGTCTCACTTCCCTGCCCCGCTGGAAGGTAGAAGCCGGCAACGGCATGGTGTACGTGCGCGACAAACTGCTGCCGCTGGCCCACTCGCTGAGCAGAGCGCCGTCCGGCAGCAAACCGCCCGTTTCAGTGCTCATCATCGGCGGCGGCGCAGCCGGCGAAGCCGCCGCCACCACCTTGCGCTTTCACGGCTACCAAGGACCGGTCACCATCCTGAGCGCCGAGGACAGCCTGCCGCCGGACCGGCCCAACCTCTCCAAGGATTACCTGGCCGGCACCGCACCCAAGGAATGGGTGCCGGTGCGGGCTGAATCCTATTATGAGAAACACGACATACAGCTCATGCGCGCAACACGCGTGACCGGCATCGATGCTGCGAAAAAAACCGTGCGTACCCGGGAGGGCGGCGAGTTCAGTTACGGCGCACTGCTGCTGGCCACCGGTGCCGAGCCGGTGAAACTTCCAACACCCGGCGCCGATCTACCGCATGTTCACTACCTGCGCAGCGTGGCCGACAGCGAAGCCATCATCCGCGGGATTGAGGGCGGCGCGCGCAGGGTACTGGTCATCGGCGCCAGTTTTATCGGCCTGGAAGCGGCGGCGGCATTGCGCGCGCGCAAGCTGGAAGTGCACGTGGTGGGCCCGGAAGCGCGCCCCCTAGAACGGGTGCTGGGGCCACAATTGGGTGACGCGATCCGCGCGCTGCACGAAAGCAAAGGCGTGATTTTCCACCTGGGCTGCACCGTCAGCACCATTGAGGCAAAGCAGGCAGTTCTCAGCGACGGCCGGAAACTGGCCGCGGACCTGGTGGTCATCGGTGTGGGTGTGCGGCCGGTCATAAACCTTGCGGAACAGGCCGGGCTCAAGACCGAGCGCGGTGTACTGGTGAACCAATATCTGGAAAGCAGCGTTCCAGGAATCTTTGCCGCCGGCGACATCGCCCGCTGGCCGGACCGGCACAGCGGCACGAACATCCGGGTGGAACATTGGGTGGTGGCCCAGCGCCAGGCACAAACCGCAGCGCGCAATATGCTGGGCTTCCGGGAAGCGTTCACCGCCGTGCCGTTTTTCTGGAGCCAGCATTACGAAGTGGCCGTCAATTACCTGGGCCATGCGGAACACTGGGACCGGCTGGAAATCGACGGCGATCCCAGCAAGCTGGATTGCGCCGTGAATTACCTGCAGGGCGGAAAACTCCTGGCCCAGGCCACGGTGTCCCGCGACAAACTCAGCCTCGAAACCGAAGCACGCATGGAGAATTCATTATCTGCTACCGGCAGCTTGTGAGCAGAGGTTTTACTGCAGCGCCCGGGCTGAACGGCCGTTGAGGAACGAGTTCTACGGCGACCGCGCCGGCACTCTCATTCGCGAACTGGATGATTCCATTACAATCACCGTTCCTGAACAGAAATATAGTTGGGTCTCAGCATTGGGCCTCTATGAACCGTTCTCTCATAGGTTGGCGACGACTTGGCATTGTACTTTCGGTGGTATGGCTACTTTGTGCAACGAGTATCGTGATGGCCGACTTCTTTACCGCCCAAACGCAAAGCAAGTCGTATGTGGAGTATTCTGCCCCGCCAGGGGACAAGGTGCCATACGTTTCCCCAGGAGTGCTGGCTCTTTTTGCTCACTCCGAGGAGATAACCGACAATTCCGCATTTACGCTTTGCACTGTGCCATTACAAAATCGTGCGGGCCTTCCCCCAAATTGCACCCTCAAGATCGCACGCGCTCTCGCGCTCGAACTTGCGCCTATTTCGGCAGCTTGGCTTCTGGTCACTTTGCTCATAATGGCATTCCGCTGGGTGCGTGCAGGCTTCAAAGAGACAGAGGCCTAACTCGGTCAACCGGACGCTCGCTAATCGCTTGCGCCGAGTACCTCAGGCGGCTGCAGCGGAGAATTCGACGCTTAAGGCAGCAGCACTGTCGAACCGGTGGTCCTGCGGGCTTCGAGGTCGCGGTGCGCCTGCGCGGCTTCGCGCAGCGGGTATGTCTGGTTGATGGCAATCTTCACTGCGCCTCTCTTGACCAGGCTGAACAGTTCGCGGGCGCTGCGCACCAGGTCCTCGCGCTTGTCTATGTAGGTGGCCAATGTCGGCCGGGTCAGAAACAACGAGCCTTTCTGCGACAGGATGATGGGGCTGAACGGCGGCACCGCCCCTGAGGCGTTGCCGTAACTCACCATCATGCCCAGCGGCGCCAGGCAGTCCAGCGAATCCATGAAGGTATCCTTGCCCACGCCGTCGTACACCACCGGCACGCCCGCGCCTTTGGTAATTTGCCTGAGGTGCTCGGGCAGCTTGTCGCGTCCGATCAGCAACACATGGCGGCATCCGGCCCGCTTGGCGAGCGGTATTTTGGCCTCGCTGCCCACCGTGCCGATGACCTTGGCGCCAAGATGCCTGGCCCACTGGCACAGGATCTGGCCCACACCGCCGGCGGCGGCATGCACCAGGATCGTATCCCCGCGCTTCACCTTGTAGGTGCGGCGCAGCAGATATTCGGCGGTCATGCCCTTGAGCATCATGGCTGCCGCCGTACGCTCGCTGATCCCCGCGGGGATTTTCACCAGCCGCTCCGCCGGCCGCAGCAGCAGTTCCGCATAGGAACCGGAGGGATCCACGTAGGCGACCCGATCGCCGGGTTTGAATTCCTTTACCTTCGGGCCCACGGCCTCTACCACGCCCGCGCCTTCGCGGCCCAGCGTGGTTGGCAATGCGGACGGATACAGCCCGCTGCGGAAATAGGTATCCACAAAGTTCAAACCCACGGCGGTGTTGCGCACCAACACCTGGCCGGCGCCTGGCTTGCCGACTTGGACTTCTTCCCAGCGCAGCACTTCCGGCCCGCCGGTGGCATGCATACGGATGGCATAAGGCATGGAATAACCTCCGGTAACAGGACTGACACAGATGGCGCCGCACTATAGTAACTCTTCCCGCCCATATGGGCGGCCTTGCGTATCGCCATAAACCCAGGAGTAGAATTTCGCAATCGGTTTCTCTGATTTAAAAAACCAAACAATATAGGGAGTTCGTCATGACGCCATTAACTCATCTCTGGCTTCCGGTCCTGCTGTCGGCCGTGGCGGTATTCATTGTCAGCAGCATCATTCATGTGGTGTTGAAACCCTGGCACGCCGTCGACTACCTCGGCCTTTCCAACGAAGATGAGGTGCGTGCCACCATGCGCAAGGGAACTCCCGCACCCGGCATGTACATGCTGCCGTACTGCAAGATGGAGGACATGAAAAAACCCGAGTCCCAGGAGAAATTCAAACAGGGCCCGGTGGGTTTCATGATTCTGCGCGCCAACGGCACGCCCAACATGGGCAAAAACCTGGTGCTGTGGTTCATTTTCTGCCTGATCGTGGGTCTGTTCAGCGCCTACGTAGCCGCCAGCACCCTGGCTGCCGGCACCGCCGGCATGCAGGTGTTCCGCGTGGTGAGCACTGTTGGCTTCATGGCCTATGCCTTTGGCTCCCTGCCCATGGGAATCTGGTATGCCCAGCCCTGGAAGGCGGTTACTAAAGACGTAATCGACGGCTTGATCTACGCACTGGTCACCGGCTGGATTTTCGTCCTGCTCTGGCCCAAGTGAAAACTATGCGACCATCTGACAGCGGGCTTGCAAGGCGCAAGCCCGCTGAAGGTACCTGACATGCAATACGCTAAAGATTCCAAATACAGTGTCCGCCAGGCCCGGCCGGAAGAGTACCCAAGCCTGGGTAAGTTGATCGCGGAGGTGTACGCCGGTATTCCCGGCTTCCCGGGTCCGGACCGGCAGCCGGAGTACTTCAAGATGCTGCGCGAAGTGGGGAAACGAGCAGCCAATACCGCCATCCGCGTGTTCACGGCGGTGAGCGATTCCAGCGAACTGCTGGGCAGCGTGGATTTCATCCAGGACATGCGGGACTACGGTTCCGCCGGCACCGCCGCCAGCGTACCCGACACCTCCGGCATCCGCCTGCTGGCGGTGAGCCCCGCCGCCCGCGGTATGGGCGTGGGTAAGGCGCTTACCCGGTATTGCCTGGACCAGGCCCGGGCCTTGGGCAGATCCAGGGTCTGCCTGCACACCACCAAATCCATGCAGACCGCCTGGATCATGTACGAACGCATGGGCTTCATGCGCTTTCCGGAAATCGACTTCAAACAGGGCACGCTGGAAGTATTTGGATTCTGCCTAAATTTAAAAATAGAAATGTAAATCAGGTGGAACCCGCATCTTGATCCGCCGCGGCTGCAGGCCGCACAAAATTCTCCCCTCACCCACACCCTCTCCCGGAGGGTGAGGGCATAAACACTCTTCGACTTCGGCGCTACGCGCCTACGCTCAGAGCGAACGGAGTGACTGCTGTGCTGCTGCGCCGTGCTTTCCAGCTCACCACATATTCACACCCCAGCCCTCTCCCCAAGGGAAAGGAGAGAGACAAAAACCCTGCTATTCTTTGGGAGTGAAAAGAAAAAGGCCCTGCGAATTCGCAGGGCCTTTGTTCATATTGATATTACCGACTCTGTTGCCAGTTACATCAATAGTCCATGTCACCCATACCGCCCATGCCACCGCCGCCGGCGGGCATCGGCTTCTCTTCCTTGGGAAGCTCGGCCACCATGGCTTCGGTGGTAATCAGCAGTGCGGCCACGGAAGCTGCGTTCTGCAGCGCGGTGCGGGTCACCTTGGTGGGATCCAGGATGCCCAGCTCCACCATGTCGCCGTACTCACCGGTGGCGGCGTTGAAGCCGAAGTTGCCGCTGCCGCCGGCCACCTTGTTGAGCACCACATCCGGTGCCTCGCCGGCGTTGGCCACGATCAGCCGCAGGGGCTCTTCGATAGCGCGCGCCAGGATCTGGATGCCGGTGTTCTGGTCATGGTTGGCGCCCTTGAGCTTGGAAACCGCCGCGTGGGCGCGCACCAGGGCCACGCCGCCGCCCGGCACCACGCCTTCCTCGACCGCGGCACGCGTGGCGTGCAGCGCGTCTTCCACGCGCGCCTTCTTTTCCTTCATTTCCACTTCGGTGGCCGCACCGACCTTGACCACGGCCACGCCGCCGGCGAGTTTCGCCACCCGCTCCTGCAGCTTTTCCTTGTCGTAGTCCGAGGTGGTTTCCTCGATCTGGGTCTTGATGGCCTTGATGCGGGCCTCGATGTTCTTCTTCTGGCCGCCGCCGTCGATGATGGTGGTGTTTTCCTTGTCCACGATCACTTTCTTGGCAGTGCCCAGGTCATTGAGGCTGGCCTTTTCCAGGGACAGGCCCACTTCCTCGGCAATCACGGTGCCGCCGGTGAGAATGGCGATGTCTTCCAGCATGGCCTTGCGGCGGTCGCCGAAGCCCGGCGCCTTCACCGCCACCACCTTGACGATGCCGCGGATGGTGTTGACCACCAGCGTGGCCAGGGCTTCGCCTTCCACGTCTTCGGCCACCACCAGGAGCTGCTTGCCGCTCTTGGCCACGGCCTCGAGGATCGGCAGCATCTCGCGGATGTTGGAGATTTTCTTGTCGTGCAGCAGGATGACCGGATTCTCAAGCTCGGCGCTCATGCTCTGCTGGTTGTTGATGAAATACGGGGACAGGTAGCCGCGGTCGAACTGCATGCCTTCCACGACTTCCAGCTCGTTGTCGAGACCGGAGCCCTCTTCCACGGTGATCACGCCTTCCTTGCCCACCTTGTTCATGGCGTCAGCGATGATCTTGCCGATGGATTCGTCGCCGTTGGCGGAGATGGTGCCTACCTGGGCGATGGACTTGTTGTCCGCCGAGGGCTTGGAGATCTTCTTGAGCTCATCCACGGCCACGGTCACGGCCTTGTCGATGCCGCGCTTCAGATCCATGGGGTTCATGCCCGAGGCCACGGCCTTCAGACCTTCACGCATGATGGCCTGGGCCAGCACGGTGGCGGTGGTGGTGCCGTCGCCGGCTTCGTCGGAGGTGTGGGAAGCCACTTCCTTCACCATCTGCGCGCCCATGTTCTCGAACTTGTCCTTGAGTTCGATTTCCTTCGCCACGGACACGCCGTCCTTGGTGATGGTGGGAGCGCCGAAGCTCTTGTCGAGCACCACGTTGCGGCCTTTGGGACCGAGGGTAACTTTGACCGCGTTCGCGAGGATGTTCACGCCGCGGAACATGCGCTGACGCGCATCGTCGCCAAATTTAACGTCTTTTGCAGCCATTGCTCTAGTCCTCTAAATAATAGTTTCTGGGTATTCGGGGCGGGTCGACGCGATCACTTACCGTCCACGACAGCGATGATCTCGTCTTCCTTCACGGCGACGTATTCCACGTCGTCCATCTTGAATTCCGAGCCGGAGTATTTGCCGATCAGCACCTTGTCGCCGACCTTGACTGAGGGGGCCACGACCTGGCCGCTGTCGAGAATGCGGCCCTTGCCGACGGCGATGACTTCACCTTTCATGGGCTTTTCTTTGGCGGTGTCCGGGATGACAATGCCACCCGCAGTTTTGGTTTCCGACTCCAGGCGCTTGATGATCACCCGGTCGTGTAGTGGATGCAGCTTCATGGAAAAACTCTCCTATCGAAATGTTTTCTTGGGAAATCAGGTCTGATAACCATGCGGATAAGCACCTGTTAGCACTCATCCGCGCTGAGTGCTAATGATAAGGGCGAATCCAGATGAGTCAAGAGCCGATCCACCAATTTCTTGGATATAAGTGATTTTATGGATAAAAATCAATTGGTTATATTCAGCAGCTTTCCTGACCGCGAGTCAGCGGAAAAACTGGCGACGCTACTGGTGGAGGAAGGCCTGGCCGCATGCGTCAACCTGGTGACCGGGGTCACCTCCATATACCGCTGGCAGGGAAACCTGCACCGGGAACCGGAATGCCTGCTGATCATCAAAACCAACACCGCCCGCTTCGAGGCGTTGCGCGGCCGGGTGCGTGCTTTGCATCCCTACCAGATCCCGGAGATCATCGCTATTCCCGTCAGCCACGGGGATGACGACTACCTCCGGTGGCTCAACCAGAGTACCCGCCTGCCATGAAAAAAGTTCTGCTGCTTTTGATCACCAGTTTGTGCCTGCCGCTGCCGGCGCTGCGTGCCGATACCCAGCCTTTGCCGCCGGAACAGGTATACCGCCCGCAGCTACACGCCCAAAACGGGGTGATCATGGCCCATTGGGACATCCTGCCGGGCTATTACCTTTATAAGGATAAATTCCAGTTCACCAGCCACAGCCCGGGGATCACCTTGGGCGCGCTCCAGTTCCCGGCGGGCGAAACCCATACCGATCCCTACTTCGGCACCCAGGTGATCTATCGCAACGGCGTCACCGTGGGCATTCCCTTCAGCGGCTCGGGCGCGTTACAGCTGGATGTGGGTTACCAGGGCTGCGCCGACATGGGGTTTTGTTACCCGCCCCAGTCACGGCAATTCAATCTGACACTGGCGGCCGCGGCCACAACGGTTGACAAGAGCGCGGGTACTGCCGTGCATCCTCCCGACCTGGCGGCACTGGTGGGCGGTGCCGGCAACGACAGCTTTCCCCCGCCCGATCAGGTGTTTCATTTCGTGGCCCGGATCCAGGATGCCAACACCCTGCTGTTGAGCTGGCAGATCGCCGACGGCTATTACCTGTACCGGCAGAAATTCCATTTCCAGGTGAACAACCCGGACATCGCCCTGGGTGCGCCGGATTTCCCCCAGGGTGAAATGGAAAGCGACAAATATTTCGGCACCAGCGAAATCTACCGCCACAGCGTGAGCGCCATGATTCCGGTGACGCGTAGCAACGGCGCGTCGAGCTTCGCCCTGACCGTCACTTACCAGGGTTGCGCCGACAAGGGCCTGTGCTATCCGCCCATCCACAAGACCGTGCCCATCAACATGAACGATACCGGCGCGGCATTCATCCCGGGCGCAGCCGCGGTCCAGGAAGCTGCGGCGCATGTCCCAGCGGTGGCGCAACAGAGCCGTCTGGCGGAACTCATCCGCCAGGGCAACCTGGCCTGGGTGTTGCTGGTGTTCCTGGGGCTGGGACTGGCGCTTACCTTCACGCCCTGCGTGCTGCCCATGATCCCCATCATCGCCGGCCTGTTGGCCGGCCAGCAGCATAAGCCATCCACGGCGCGCGCCTTCCTGCTGTCGCTGGTGTATGTGCTGGCCATGGCGCTGACCTATACCGTGGCCGGCGTGATCGTTGCCCTAGTGGGCGCCAACCTGCAGGTCTGGTTTCAGAATCCCTGGATCGTGAGCATCTTCAGCCTGATCTTCGTGCTGCTGGCCCTGTCCATGTTTGGCGTGTACGAGCTGCAGATGCCGAGCGCCATCCAGACGCGTCTTACGGGTTTCAGCAATGCGCAAAAAGGCGGCGCTTTCGTGGGTGTGGGCATCATGGGGGTGTTGTCGGCGCTGATCGTGGGACCCTGCATCACCGCGCCGCTGGTGGCCACGCTGCTGGTGATCGGCCAGAGCGGTGACGCGGTGCGCGGCGGCCTGGCGTTGTTTGCCTTAGGCATAGGCATGGGCATTCCACTGCTGATCGTGGGCACTTCCGCCGGCAAACTGATTCCCAAGGCCGGTGCCTGGATGCAAGCCGTGAAATACGTCCTGGGGGTGATCCTGTTAGGCGTGGCGATCTGGTTCCTGTCGCGGATATTGCCAGGACCAATGACTCTGGCTTTATGGGGGGCCTTGGCTGTCGGCTGCGGCGTGTATCTGGTGCTGGCGGACCTGCGCAAGACCCTGCGCAAACTGTTCATCGCCGCCGGCGTGCTGCTGGTGGTGTACGGCATCCTCATGTTGCTGGGCGCTGCCACCGGCGCCAGCGATCCGTTCCAGCCGCTGTCACATTTCAGTACGGCTTCCATAAAAGCCCGCCAGCATCAGGGCCTGCAATTCACCCGTATTAAGTCCGTAACAGACCTGGACCAGGAGCTGACGCTGGCCCGCAGCCATCACCAGACGGCCATGCTGGATTTCTATGCGGACTGGTGTGTTTCTTGCAAGGAAATGCAGCACGGCGCGTTTGTGGACCCGGGAGTGAAAGCCGCGCTGGCCGGCAGCCTGCTGCTGCAGGCGGATGTAACCGCCAATGACGCCCAGGACCAGGCATTGCTCAAGCATTTCGGCATTTACGGGCCACCCAGCATCATGTTCTTCAATGACCAGGGCCAGGAACTCAAGGCTGACCGGGTGGTCGGGTATATGGACGCACAGGATTTCCAGCAGCGGGTCCGCCAGGCATTCGGCGCTGGAACAGGAGCACAGCCTTGAAACATGCACAGGCCACTGGGCTGGTAATCGCCATATTGATCGCCGCGGCAGCCGCAGGCTTCGGGGCCTACGAATGGATGCAGCCGCTGCCAAAACCGTCACCCATGACGCTCGCCCAGCCCGGCGTGGAGCTTGCTCCGGCCATGACTGCAGACCAGGCCATGAACACCCACATGGATGACCTGCAGGGACAGCCGCACACCCTGGCCGACTGGCATGGGAAGGTGTTGATGGTGAACTTCTGGGCCACCTGGTGTCCGCCCTGCCGCCAGGAGATCCCGTTACTGGTGAAACTGCAGGCCCAATATGCCGGCCAGGGGCTGCAGATCATCGGCATCGCCACCGACGAACGGAACGTGCAAACGGTGCGCAAGTTCATGAAGCCCATGCTGATCAATTACCCGATTCTCATGGGTACCGATCAGGTACCCCAGATCATCGCCGCACTGGGCGGCACCTATGTTGGTTTGCCCTATACCATCCTGCTGAACCGCCAGGGGCAGGTGTATAAGATTCACCAGGGTGAACTGGATCCCAAGCAAGCGGACGCCCTGGTACAGCAAGCCATCGCAGCTTCGATACCCAAATCAACGGCGAAAATGATGGGAACCCAAGGTAATTAGCTTTGATTTGCATCGATCAGGTTACATTCTGTTAAAACGAGCATAGACAAACCCCAGCCATTGCCCCAGAATCCCCGCCCCGATAGCCGAAATATTAGCCAAGCAATTCCAATCAATTGGCTGCTAATGGGCTGCAGAATTCTGATAAAGTGTCGATTCGGTATCTCCGTCGATAATATCTATAAATACGGGCGAATTGTGTCGAAAATCCTATTAATGAATGGCCCGAACCTGAACCTGCTGGGAGATCGGGAAACCCACGTCTATGGCTCGGTTCGCCTGGAGGAGATCGAGAAACACTTGGCGGAACTGGCACGGACCCTGGGACATACTTTGATGGTTTATCAAAGCAATCATGAGGGCGCGCTCATCGACCGGGTGCAGCAGGCCCGCCGGGAAGGCACCGGCTTCCTGATATTGAATCCAGGCGGCTATACCCACACCAGCGTGGCGTTGCGGGACGCAGTGGCGGCTGCCGCAGTGCCCTTCATAGAAATCCACATGAGCAACATCCAGGCCCGCGAAGACTTCCGCCGGCAGTCCTATTTCTCGGAACTGGCGTTGGGCACCATCGCCGGCTTCGGCGCCCACGGTTACGAACTGGCGCTGCTGGCCGCGGACCGCCGCCTGAAAACCCGTACAACCTGAGACCTCCACCTCCGGGGTGCAGCATGGATATACGCAAAGTAAAGAAACTCATCGAACTGCTGGAAGAATCCGGCATCGCCGAAATTGAAATCACCGAAGGCGAGGAATCGGTGCGCATCAGCCGTTACGGCGGCGGCGCACAGGTGAGCAATCCAAGCGCCGCCCCGGCAGTCATGCTGCCGGCGGCCACACTACCGGCGGCGGCGACCGCCCCCGCTCCGCCGGCTGCAGAACTGCCCTCCGGGCACGCGGTGAAGTCGCCCATGGTGGGGACTTTTTACCGCTCCGCATCGCCGGGCGCCAAACCCTTCGTGGAAGTGGGCAGCGTGGTCAAGGAAGGTGACATCCTGTGCATCATCGAAGCCATGAAGATGATGAACCAGATCGAGGCGGACAAGGCCGGCAGCGTGAAAGCCATCCTGGCCAATAACGGCGATCCGGTGGAATTCGGCCAGCCCCTGGTCATCATCGAGTAAACCGCCATTACCGCCAAAACCACATCGCGGGCTCCCGCCATGCTCGACAAGATCGTGATCGCCAACCGCGGCGAAATCGCGCTGCGCATCCTGCGCGCCTGCCGGGAGCTGGGCATCAAGAGCGTGGCGGTGCACTCCACTGCCGACCGGGACCTGAAACACGTGCGTCTGGCCGACGAATCCGTGTGCATTGGGCCGCCGCCTTCCTCGGAAAGCTACCTGAACATGCCGGCCATCATCAGCGCCGCGGAAGTCACCGATGCGGTGGCTATCCATCCCGGCTACGGATTTCTGGCGGAGAACGCCGATTTTGCCGAGCGCGTGGAGAACAGCGGTTTTATCTTCATCGGTCCGCGCCCGGAAACCATCCGGCTGATGGGCGACAAGGTTTCCGCCAAGCACGCCATGCGCGAGGCCGACGTGCCTACGGTACCGGGCTCGGAAGGTGCGTTGCCGGACAACCCCAAGCAGGTTCAGTCCATCGCCAGGAAAATTGGCTATCCGGTAATCATCAAGGCGGCCGGCGGCGGCGGCGGGCGCGGCATGCGCGTGGTGCACAGTGAAGCCGCGCTGCTGTCCGCCATGAACATGACCAAGGCTGAGGCCAAGGCCGCCTTCGGAAATGACACGGTGTATATGGAGAAATTCCTGGAGCGGCCGCGGCACATCGAATTCCAGGTGCTGGGCGACGGCCACGGCAACGCTGTGCATCTGGGGGAACGCGACTGCTCCATGCAACGCCGTCACCAGAAGATTATTGAGGAAGCCCCGGCTCCCGGCATCACCGAAAAACAGCGGCGCACCATGGGTGAACGCGTGGTCGAGGCTTGCGAGAAAATCAAATACCGCGGCGCCGGCACCTTCGAATTCTTATATCAGGATGGCGAGTTTTACTTCATCGAGATGAACACCCGTGTGCAGGTAGAGCACCCGGTTACCGAATTGATCACCGGCATCGACATAGTCAAATGGCAGCTGATGATCGCCGCCGGCAAGCCCTTCACGCTTAAGCAGAAAGACATCACGATCAAGGGGCATGCCTTCGAGTGCCGCATCAACGCGGAGGATCCCAAGAAGTTCACGCCTTCGCCGGGGCTCATCACTCGCTGGCACGCGCCCGGCGGTCCGGGCATCCGGGTTGACTCCCACGCCTATGGCGGCTACACCGTGCCGCCCTACTACGATTCCCTGATCGGCAAACTCATCGCCTACGGAGATGACCGCGCATCGGCGCTGGCGCGCATGCGCACCGCGCTCATGGAAATTGTGGTGGAAGGCATCCAAAGCAACGTACCGCTGCACCAGCAGCTATTCAACGATGCGGCCTTCATCGCCGGTGGCACCAATATCCACTACCTGGAAAGGAAACTGGGCCTGTAATTCAGAAGCACGCGCAACACCGCTAAACCCGTGTGACCAAATTCCCCGCCGAATCGGTTGTTTCATGATCTCCACCTGCCCGCTTGCCTATGCCCTGGCTGCAGTTTGAAATCCGCGTCGACCGGGCGGAAGCCGGGCTTGTGGAAACCATGCTGTTTGATGTGGGCGCGGTCGCCGTGAGCTTCGAGGATGCCGGCGACACACCGGTTTATCAGGCCGGCGTAACCGATGCGCCACTCTGGCAGCAGACCTGGGTGCGCGGGCTGTTGCCCGCGGACACCAACATGGACGGCCTGCGCGCCTGCCTGTTGGCATCCTTGGGACGGCAGACCCTGCCGGCGCACCATTTCCACCAGCTGCAGGACCGCGACTGGGCCCGGGAATGGCTCAAGGATTTCAAGCCCATGCGCTTCGGCAAACGCCTGTGGATCTGCCCGAGCCTGATGCAGCCGCCGGAACCGGCGGCCATCAATCTGCGTCTCGATCCGGGGCTGGCTTTCGGCACCGGTGCCCATGCCACCACCGCCCTGTGCCTGGAATGGCTGGAAGCCAGCCTGCCCCTGGGCAGTACGCTCATCGATTACGGCTGCGGTTCCGGGGTCTTGGCCATCGCCGCCGCCTGTCTGGGTGCCGCCCGCGTATGGGCCGTGGATCTGGATACGCAGGCGCTGGCCGCCACCCGGGAAAATGCTCACCGCAACCAGGTGCTGGAGCTCATGCAAGTGGTTTTGCCGCAGGATCTGCCGGCTCTGCAGGTAGATGTGCTGCTGGCCAATATCCTGTCCGGACCGCTGCAGGAACTGGCGCCGCTTTTCGCCACCCTGGTGCGTCCGGGTGGGGCGCTGGTGTTATCCGGTATCCTTAACAGTCAGGAGGAAGAGGTGCGACTGGCCTATGCCCATGGATTCAGCTTTCGCAACATTGCCCGACGCCGGGAATGGCTGCGCATGGACGGCGTGCGCCGCACGGATTGAAAAATGCTGACCACCTGTACCGCCTGCAGCACCCAGTTCCGAGTCAGCACCGCGCAGTTGCGCGCGGTACACGGCTTGGTGCGCTGCAGCCGCTGTCACAGCGTATTCGATGCTTTTGAAACCCTGCGCGAGGAATTCGAAGCGGCACCCGCGGTTCCGCAGCCGGTCGAGGATCACAACCACACTGCCGAGTTGCCTCAGTCGCTGCCAGCGGTACAGGAAGCGCCGAAATTATCCGCGGACACAGAACCTCCAGTCGTGGATCCCATGGATCCTGAAATTCAGCTGCACGCCAGCAAAACTCCGGCGCCCACGGAAGATTTGTTCGCGGACTTATGGGGTGAACCTGCAGCCGCTCCGGCACAAATCCCGGAACCGGAGCCGGCGGCGCAAACGCCGGAACCGGAAACCCCCATGCTCATCGAGGATCGCATTCCAAAGCCCCCGGCGCTGGCCCGGGACCAGGCGCTGTACAAACACGTGCAGTTGCAGCCTCGGGAAAAACCGGCGCCGAAAATCAAAATTCGTCCCGTGCGCATCAATTTATGGTGGATCGGCAACGGCTTGCTGTTACTGCTGTTGATCTTCCAGGTCATTAATGCTCAGCGCGTGTCGCTGAGCCAGGTTTGGATTGTGGGCCGGCCCCTGGAAAAGCTCTATTCGGCACTGGGCGCGCCCATCGCAGCCCCGGTATCACCCGACATATGGCAGGTGAGCAATATCAACGTAACCTCGGATCCCGAGATGTCAGGGGCGCTTTCCATCACCGGCGCGCTCGCCGACAGCGCAGTCTCGCCCGTGCCTTGGCCGGTCCTGCGTGTCGAACTCCTGGACCGCTACGGGGAACCCCTGCGGGCGCGAGACTTCGTTGCCGCCGATTATCTGCCCGCAAATCAAGCCGCTGCCAGGGCTGCGCCTGGCACGACCGCGCGTTTTCGCATCGATGTGGTGGATCCTGGTCCGGATGCGGTGGGCTTCCAGGTTCAGCCATGCGTGGACGCGGACGGCAGCAGGATCTGCAGCAGTTCAACCATGGGTAATTGATTTTGCAGGATTTTTTTCCTGCGCTGCGCAGGAATCGGACCTGTGGCACGAGCGCCTGACAGAAAACCGCACGCCAAGGCCTATAATTCAGCGTTTGCAAAATTTCAAGTTTGACAGTTGCATGTTTGCAGCTATCATCATTGCCTGTTCCCGCTAATAAAGTATTTCCGCACATGCGCATCGGTTGCTATTCATTGCGCACACGCGTGGTGTTGGCGCCCATGGCAGGCGTGACCGACCGGCCTTTCCGTCAGCTGTGCAAGCACCTGGGCGCTGGCATGGCGGTTTCAGAAATGCTGACGGCGCAATGGCAACTGTATGCCAGCGCCAAAAGCCGGCGGCGCCGCGACCACGATGGCGAGCAGGAACCCAGGATTGTGCAGATCGCGGGTGGCGATCCGCAAATGCTGGCGCAAGCCGCACGCATCAATGCGGCGGAGGGCGCCCAGATCATCGACATCAATATGGGCTGCCCGGCGAAAAAAGTCTGCAACAAGGCGGCCGGTTCGGCGCTGTTGCAGGACGAAGACCTGGTGAAACGGATACTCGAGGCAGTGGTCGCCGCCGTGGACGTGCCGGTGACACTCAAGATCCGCACTGGCTGGGATCGTGAACACAGGAACGGTGTACGCATCGCCGAACTCGCCCAGCAGGCGGGTATCCAGGCGCTTGCGGTACATGGACGCACGCGCGCCGACCTGTTTGCCGGCGAAGCCGAGTTCGAAACGCTGCGATCGATAGTCGCTGCGGTGGATATTCCAGTCATGGCCAACGGCGATGTGGATACACCGGAAAAGGCCCGGGAGGTGCTGGATGCCACAGGCGCAGCGGCAGTCATGATCGGCCGGGCTGCCCAGGGACGGCCGTGGATATTTCGTGAAGTCAGCCATTACCTGGAAACCGGCCGCGCCCTGCCGCCAGCGGATGAAAACGAGATCGCCGATTTGATGCTCGGCCACCTGGACAACCTGTATGGTTTTTACGGCGAGTACACCGGCGTACGCATGGCCCGCAAGCATCTTAACTGGTATCTCAAAACACGGCCGGGCGCAGCCACAGTGCGCGAGCGCATGATGCGGGTGGAATCGGCACGCGAGCAGCAAATGCTGCTCAAGGCCGTGTTTAGACAAAACAACAACATCGAGGAACTGGCGGCATGAACAGCAGACCGGGAACGCTGCATACAGAATTCACAAATGAAGCATGGAGGCCCCGCAAAGGCGCAGACGGAGCCGCGCATGCAGCGGCCTCCCATTGCCTGCGGGAGTATGCGGAAAAGACCCTGCGCCGCTATTTCTCCGACCTGCGCGGCCACGACCCATCCGGTCTCTACGGACTGGTGCTGGGCGAGATCGAGCAGCCGCTGCTGAAAACCCTGATGGATTACACCCGCGGCAACCAGTCCCGGGCCTCAGAAATACTGGGCATTAACCGCAGTACGCTGCGCAAGAAGCTGCGGCAATATAAAATCAGCACCTGACCGCCACCGGGCGAGCCGGTGCGGATTGCCATTGAATTCCATCATGGGGGAGGCTCGTGCCGCCCATACGCCGCGCCCTGTTAAGCGTTTCGGACAAAACCGGATTGGCTGAATTCGCCGGCAGCCTGCAAGCCGCCGGTGTCGAGCTGCTATCGACCGGCGGCACTGCCCGGCTGCTTCAGGATGCCGGCATACCCGTCACCCAGGTCTCCGAATACACCGGCTTCCCTGAAATCATGGACGGCCGCGTCAAAACCCTGCATCCGAAAATACATGGCGCACTCCTGGGGCGTCGCGGAACCGATGATGCGGTGATGCATGAACATGGCATCAAACCCATCGATCTGCTGGTGGTAAATCTCTATCCCTTCGAAGCAACCGTGGCGCGTTCCGGGCATAGTTTCGATGAAGCGATCGAGAATATCGACATCGGCGGCCCGGCGATGCTGCGCGCCGCCGCCAAAAACCATGCGGCGGTCGCGGTAGTGGTGGACAGCGGCGATTACCCGCGGGTGCTGGAGGACATACGGGTCAATGCCGGTGCGGTCAGCGACGCACTACGCTTGCAGTTGGCGGCCAAGGCCTTTGCCCACACCGCCGCCTACGACCTGGCGGTGGCCCGCCACCTGGGCAGCCTGCCCGCAACTGACTCAGCTGTGCAGTTCCCGGAGATCTACACGCTGCAGCTGCGCAAACTGCGCGAGTTGCGCTACGGCGAAAACCCGCATCAGCGGGCCGCGCTGTATGCGGGCAGCTCAGATTTGTCGGGAACCCTTGCCGGTGCCCGACAGTTGCAGGGCAAGGAGCTGTCCTACAACAACCTGTCTGATGGCGATGCCGCACTGGCTTGTGTGCGCGCACTGGCGGTGCCGGCCTGCGTGATCGTGAAACACGCCAATCCGTGCGGGGCTGCCATCGGCACCACCCTGCTGGCCGCCTATGAACGCGCGTATGCCACCGATCCCAGTTCGGCATTTGGCGGCGTCATCGCTTTCAACCAGGAGCTGGATGCGGAAACCGCGGCGGCGATACTGAAACGCCAGTTTGTGGAAGTGCTGGTGGCGCCATCAGTATCACCCGGCGCCATGAACGAGTTGGCCGCCAAGCCCAACGTCCGGCTGCTGGCGACCGGCGCCTTCTCATCCGAGGCGCACACGTTCGAATACCGGCGCATATCCGGAGGCCTGTTGCTGCAGGATCGCGACGAGAAAAAACTCGAAGCCGGAGATCTGAAAACCGTGAGCCGGCGCGCGGCCTCCGCGGACGAACTGCAGGATCTGTTGTTCGCCTGGCGGGTGGTGAAATTCGTAAAATCCAACGCCATTGTGTATGCCAAAGACTGCCGCACCATCGGCATCGGCGCTGGCCAGCCCAGCCGAATCATGAGTGCGCAGATCGCGGCGCTCAAGGCCCAGGAAGCCAGGCTGTCGGTGCGTGGCGCGGTCATGGCTTCAGATGCATTTCTGCCGTTCCGCGACAGCGTGGATGCGGCGGCCGTTGCCGGTATCCGCGCTATCATCCAGCCCGGTGGATCCATGCGCGATCCGGAAGTTATCGCTGCCGCCGATGAACACGGCATGGCCATGCTGTTCACCGGCTGGCGCCATTTCAGGCACTGATCATGAAAGTACTGGTGATAGGCAATGGCGGACGCGAACATGCGCTGGCATGGAAACTCGCGCAGTCGCCGAAGGTCGACCGGGTGTATGTGGCGCCGGGCAATGCCGGCACTGCGCGCGAACGCAAGTGCGAAAACCTGCGCATCGCCGCCGATGAGCTTTCCGGGCTGCTGGATTTTGCCCTGGGCCAGGGCATCGGCATGACAGTGGTGGGGCCCGAAGGCCCGCTGGTGGCGGGCATCACCGATGTATTCCAGCAGGCCGGCCTGCGCTGTTTCGGGCCGAGCCGCGCCGCTGCCCGCCTCGAAGGTTCCAAAGCCTTCAGCAAAGATTTTCTGGCCCGGCACCATATCCCGACGGCCGATTACCGCTGCTTCACCGAACTCAAGCCGGCGCTGGAATACTTGAAGCAACACGGTGCGCCGCTGGTGGTCAAGGCCGACGGCCTGGCGGCGGGTAAAGGCGTGGTGGTAGCCCAATCCCTGGAGGAAGCGGAAATCGCGGTCCGTGACATGCTGGCCGGCAATGCGTTCGGCGATGCCGGCCATAAGGTGGTGATCGAGGACTTCCTGGAGGGCGAAGAAGCCAGCTTCATGGTCATGGCGGACGGCGAACATATCCTGCCGCTGGCCACTTCCCAGGATCACAAGCGCGTCGGAGAAGGTGACACCGGTCCCAACACCGGCGGCATGGGCGCCTATTCACCGGCACCGGTGGTATCCCGCGAGATCCATGAGCGCGTGGTGCGTGAAATTATCCAGCCCACCATCCGCGGCATGGCCGCGGAAGGCGCGCCCTATACGGGATTTCTGTATGCCGGCCTGATGATCTCCCCACAAGGCGAACCACGGGTGCTGGAATTCAATTGCCGACTGGGAGATCCGGAAACCCAGCCCATCATGCTGCGACTCAAATCCGACCTGGTGGATTTGTGTGAAGCGGCGCTGGCTGGCAAGCTCGACAAAATCAAAGTCGAGTGGGACACGCGCATGGCCCTGGGGGTGGTGCTGGTGGCCGGCGGTTATCCCGGCGAATACCGCAAGGGAGAAATCATCTCGGGATTGCCGCCCTTCCCCATGGACAACGTCAAGGTTTTCCACGCCGGCACCGCCATCCAGGGCAGCCGCGTGGCCACCAACGGCGGCCGGGTGTTATGCGTGACCGCACTGGGCGATAACATCGGTGACGCGCGCCAGCGTGCTTACCACATCGCCGACGGCATACGCTGGCCCGGACGTTTCTTCCGCCGCGACATCGGCTGGCGCGCCATGCAAAGAGATAAGCAGCAAGGCAATAAAAAGTAATGTGGCGCGAAGCGGCTGGCTGCCGCGCCGGCAAGCTCAACCTTTTTTCATGGAGTCGAAGAACTCCGCATTAGTCTTGGTGTCCTTGAGCTTGTCGAGCAGGAATTCGATGGCCGCCAGCTCGTCCATGGGGTGCAGCAGCTTGCGCAGGATCCAGATCTTCTGCAGCTCATCCTGCGGCACCAGCAGCTCCTCGCGGCGCGTTCCCGAACGGTTGATGTTGATGGCCGGAAACACGCGCTTCTCGGCGATGCGCCGGTCCAGATGGATTTCGGAATTGCCGGTACCCTTGAATTCCTCGTAGATCACGTCATCCATGCGCGAACCGGTTTCGATCAGCGCGGTCGCCAGGATGGTGAGCGAACCACCTTCCTCGATGTTGCGGGCCGCGCCGAAAAACCGCTTGGGGCGCTGCAGGGCATTGGCATCCACGCCGCCGGTGAGCACCTTTCCGGAAGCCGGCACCACCGTATTGTAGGCCCTTCCCAGGCGGGTGATGGAATCCAGCAGGATTACCACGTCGCGCTTGTGCTCCACCAGACGCTTGGCTTTCTCGATGACCATCTCAGCCACCTGTACGTGGCGGGTGGCGGGCTCGTCGAAGGTGGACGAAACCACTTCACCTTTCACCGAACGCTGCATCTCGGTGACTTCCTCGGGACGTTCATCGATGAGCAACACGATGAGGTATACCTCGGGATGGTTGGCGGTAATGCTTTGCGCTATGTTCTGCAGCATCATGGTCTTGCCGGCCTTGGGCGGCGACACGATCAGGCCTCGCTGACCCTTGCCGATGGGCGCGATCATGTCAATGATGCGTGCGGTGATATCCTCAGTGGAACCGTTGCCGCGTTCCATGGTGAAACGCTGTTTTGGAAACAGCGGTGTCAGGTTTTCGAACAGCACCTTGCTCTTGGCGTTCTCCGGCGGGTCAAAATTGATGTGGTCCACTTTGAGCAGGGCAAAATAGCGCTCGCCCTCCTTCGGCGGACGGATCTTGCCGGCCACGGTGTCGCCGGTGCGCAGGTTGAAGCGGCGGATCTGGCTGGGAGAAACGTAGATGTCGTCAGGCCCGGCCAGATAGGAACCCTCGGCGGAGCGCAGGAAGCCGAAACCATCCTGCAGGATCTCCAGCACCCCGTCGCCGGAAATCTCTTCGCCATTGCGCGCGTGCGCCTTGAGGATGGAAAAAATCACATCCTGCTTGCGCGAGCGCGCCATGTTCTCGAGTCCCATGGATTCAGCCAGTTCGATGATGGCCTCAGCCGGTTTTTTCTTCAGATCCGTAAGATTCATATACCTGGTGTACCTGTTGGTGATTGCAAAAGAAATCTGCCGGCGGAAGCCGGTATGCAAGGTTTGAAATTAATAACTAACGCTCTTCAGGCGTTTTTGTCTGTCAAAAAATGCGCACGGGCGGTCTCCCGCCGCCCGTATGATCAAATATTGGTTTCGATGAACGCCGCCAGTTGTGATTTGGACAGCGCACCAATTTTCTGTGCCTGCACATTGCCGTCTTTGAACAGCATGAGCGTGGGAATGCTGCGGATTCCGTATTTCTGGGTCAGCTGGGCGTTCTCGTCGACGTTGACCTTGGCGATTCTGAGCTTGCCCTGATAGCTGCTGGCGATTTCGTCGAGGATTGGGGCAATCATCTTGCAGGGACCGCACCATTCGGCCCAGTAGTCCACCAGCACGGGAAGGCTGGATTTCAATACATCGGATTCAAAATTGGCATCGGTTGTGGAAACGATCTGGTCACTCACTGTTAACAGGCCTCCATATGGCTTAAACGGATCGGTATATGGGCGAGCGGGCGTATGACTTGTGGCAGGAAAATGTGACGTGGGGTGCCCTTTTCAGGCACAATGTCGCGGCTGGCTCGCGGTTCTAGTAGTTGCTTTATGAAGTTAGAAAATGTCCCGCACGGGGCGCGGGTTCAAGGCGTTGGTTCATATTTGAGCCCAACCGCCGCCAGAATGCAAGCCCCATATCCTGATGGTTACAGCAATCCATGGAACCACACCTGACCGAACTGCGTTTTGAATCCCTGGGACTGGCCGAGCCGCTGCTTACAGGCCTCAGGGAGGCGGGATTCAGTTGTTGCACTCCTATACAGGCGGAAGCCCTGCCGCTGCTTTTAAAAGGCCGGGACGTGGCCGGCCAGGCCCAAACGGGTACCGGCAAGACTGCCGCTTTCCTGCTGGCCATGTACCAGCGCCTGCTCACGCAGGCAGCCCGCGCCGGACGGCGCCCGCATCAACCGCGGGCCCTGGTGGTGGCGCCGACCCGTGAACTGGCGGTGCAGATCTACAAGGACGCGGAGCTGCTTGGCCGGTACACGGGCCTGAAACAGGCGGTGGTCTATGGTGGCGAGGATTACGACAAGCAGCGCGACACCGTGGCTGCCGGCCTGGATGTATTGATCGGCACCCCGGGCCGGCTGATCGATTACTTCAAGCAGCACGTGTTCGACCTCAAGGCCCTGGACGTGATGGTGCTGGATGAGGCCGACCGCATGTTCGACATGGGCTTCATCGCCGATGTGCGCTTCCTGCTGCGGCGCATGCCGCATCCCACCGATCGTCTTAACATGCTGTTCTCCGCCACGCTTTCCTACCGGGTCATGGAGCTGTCCTACGAGCACATGAACAACGCAGTGTTCGTGCGCATCGAACCCGACAAGGTCACCGTAGACCGCGTGCGCCAGCAGCTGTACCTGCCGGCCACCAACGAAAAGATCGCACTGCTGGTCGGGCTGCTGCGGCAACTCGAAGCCCACCGCACCATGGTATTCGTGAACACCAAGCGCACGGCGGAAATCGTCGAAGCCTACCTGAAAGGCAACGGCTTCAACGCCGCGGTGCTGTCCGGCGACGTGCCCCAGAAAAAGCGCCTGCGGCTGCTCAGGGAATTCACCGAAGGCCAGCTGCCGATCCTGGTGACCACGGACGTGGCCTCACGCGGGCTGCACATCCCGGATGTCAGCCATGTGATCAACTTCGACCTGCCACAGGATGCGGAGGATTATGTGCACCGCATCGGCCGCACTGCGCGCGCCGGCGCCGAGGGCGACGCCATCAGCTTCGCCTGCGAAGAATATTCGTTCTCACTGCCGGACATCGAGCAATACATCGGCCATCCAATACCGCGTGAAGCCATCCAGCCGCAGATGCTGGCGGAACTTCAGCCGCCGGCAAAACGCGAGCGTTACCACGCGCACGGCCGTCACCCGCAAGGCAAAAAATCCGGCGGTCCGCGCGGCCGCGATCACGGACGCAGAAACCACCGGCGCTGAAGCTATTGCCGCCCGCCGCTACTTGAGTTGCACAGCCAGGCGGGTCGCGGTGAAGGTTCCATTGTCATAGCCGCCGGTGGCAAACAATCCCACCAGCACGGTGGTGCCGTTCAAGCGGGTCTGAAGAGCGCCCGCGAAGCTGGAAAAGCTTACGTACACTGTCACCACACCAGCTTGCCGGATCGCGTAATTGCCGAGACCCGAAGCAGGTGGCACGATCAACGGAGACGCCGGCAAAGCCGTTAGATCAATAATGTCGCCGCCCCGGCGCAGCACCGCCACCGGCCCGAGGTTCGGGTCGGAGAGATTGATGATGATCTGGTTGGTGCTGAGCGTGCTGAATGGCGTGGCGCTGCCATTGGGGCGCCAGTTGGCCATCAGCCGGGTGCCGGTAAGCACGTAGTTGCCCACCTCCTCGGCAGTGAAATCCGGCGGTGCTGCGCCAAATGACTGCACGAAGCCACGGATTTCCACCGGGGATCCCAGCGTGATGCTGGGGAGAGTCACGCCGCTGGCATCCACTTCATAATTGGCGGGATCCGCATCGGTAACCGAACTGCTGCCGGTGCCGGAGAAGTCATACCAGGAAACGCGGTGATGGTTGATTTCGGCCAGATTCAGTGTGAGCTGGCCGCTGTTGTTGGTGAGCAGTGTGCCATCGACCGTAGCCGGCGCGAGCCGCACATACCCAGTGGTTGCGCTGCCTGCGTCCAGCGCCAGGGCCGACGGATCCGTGTCGGTGAGCGTGCCGAGGATGGCGACGCGCTGGCCTACCGATATGTGGGAAATAGCAAGCACCGCAGCCGGATCCCCGGCTTTGTGCACCACGGTATTTGTGCCCAGGGTCACAGATACCAGGCTGTGATAGAGAATCGTACCGGTGCTTTGTACATACACCACGCCGCGCACCGTGAGCACGTCACCGCTGCGCGCCAGAACCGAGCCATCCACAGAATCCAATGTGGCTCCCGGGACACTGGTGCCGGCATACACTTCCTCTGCTTCGAATGAACCGTCGCTCGCACTGAACGTACCGTAGGCCAAGGTCGGGGTCGAATCCGGCAGTGCCGCCAGCGCCTGAAGGCCGGTGCTTCCGCTGCTGGCAGCGCCATTGATTTCAAATGCCGTGGCTGAACCCGTGGCAACGGTCAGGCTCCCGAAGGTGTGGTTGCCGAGATAAAACAAGGGCTGGACTTGAATGCTGTAGGTGCTGGCGGAGAGGCTGACACCCGTGAGCAGCCCTTGGGCCACGGAGGTAGGCAGGTCAGCCGTGCTGGAGGTGGCGAACAGTACCGGATTCACCGTGACTGTGGGCGGGTTGGCGCCCAGGTTCACGATATTGGACGCGGCCAGGTCGAAATCCAGGGAGGTTAGCGTGGAGACGCCCTGTTGCACCACGATCTCACTGCCGCCGGCGAGCTGCACGGGTATGCTCACTGTGGCGAGCGTGGTGCCGGTGGAATCCACCGGTGTAAGTTTCACCAACCCGCCCAGAGAATCCTCCGCCTCGATGTCAGCACCGCCGTAATCGATACTCATTCTCAGCGAGGTATAGGTACCGCTGGGAATATAGGCACTGGCCATGAGCGCGCTGCCGTCCACCAGCTGGGCCAGATCCATGCGCGCGGGCGCCGCCAGGGCATTCACGGTAAGGCCATCGCTGCGCACCAGCGTGACCTGGTCGACGGTCACCACGTAGCTGATGAAATCTCCGGTGGCGTCGCCGAGGGTAAAGGCCACCGCGCCGCACGCCGAGCTGGACTGATTCTGGGCCAGTGAGCAATCCACCGAGCTCGTGGAATCAGAACCGCCGCCGCAAGCGGATACTGCGGTTAGAATCATGATAAACAGGAGTGCGAAAATCCTTCGCAACGGATTCCTTTCCGTCATGGCCAAATTCCTTCTTGAATGTGACTGTAGGTAAAAAATACACTCACTTAACCGTCACTGTCATTGACATAAGTCAATGTCGGCGGTCAATGCGATGTATATCTTTACCATAAAGCGCCCTGTAGCCGGCCTTTCGCCAGTCCAAACGCAAGGACGCTTCAAGGAAACTACATCAAGGAGCAGATGTCATGGTCACGCACGCACCCTCCAAGTTACGCAACCATCCCCGTATTTCAACAATCCTTGGGGCCATCGGGCTGTCACTGGCACTCAGTGCGGTCAGTCCTGCAATGGCAGCCACCTTTGTTGTCAACAGCACGGCCGACAGCATCGACGCCAATCCGGGCGATGGTGTTTGTGCCGACAGCACCGGCGCCTGTACTTTGCGCGCCGCGGTCATGGAGTCCAATGCCACGGTGGGCCCAAACACCATTGATCTGACACAGATCAACGATCCCAATACGCCCATCATCCTCACGCTCCAGGGAGCGGATGAAACCTATGCATCCGACACCGGCAACACCTACGTGGCGGTTGCCAGCCACGACGCCGGCATCGGCGACCTCAACATCACCAATGACACCACCCTTACCGGCGCCGGCTCCGGTAAAACCGTAATCGAATGGACTCCGGCGGACCAGGCGGCCGGCACTGCGGATCGCATCTTCCACATCGAGGCGGTGGACAAGAATATCGTGGCGGCCATTTCCGGAGTCACGCTATTGAATGGCTATACGCCGCCGGTGGTGGACATCGAGACGGTGGCGGACGGCAAAATCTGGCAGTTCAAGCGCCATGGCGGCTGCCTGGCCACCGGCACTTCAGCCGCCACCAATTTGTACGATCCGAGCGTCACTCACGGGGGTGGAGGCGGCGGCGGGGGCGGTCATGGAGGCGGTGGCGGTGAAGGCGGCGGTGAAACCGGCTTTGCCGTGGACGGTGTCACGCTCACCGACGTGATTGTCGCCAATTGCATCAGCGGCGCTGACGGCGGCGGCATTTACAATGCCGCTCCGCTGACGGTCAACGACTCAGTTATCAGCGGCAACACCGCCACCTCCAACGGCGGCGGCATTTACAGTTCCGCCACCCTGACGGTGTACCGCACCACCATCGGCAGCATGGTCTCCAACAGCGCGTTTACCGTGCCCAATCAGGCGGAAAACGGTGGCGGCATCTTTGATACCGGGCTGCACACCACCACCATCAACGAAAGCGCCATCAATGGCAACACCGCCACCGGCGGAGCGGCACTCTCCAGCCGCTCAACCACCATCGACAATCTGGTGAATTCGACGGTCTCCGGCAATGTGGCCCGGGATACCGCCGGCGGCATCTCCACCAATGGCAGGGTGACGCTCACCAATGTGACGGTCAGCGGCAATTCCGTGGTTCCCACATCAGACACTGAGTCGGGCGCAGGCGCCGGTCTGTATTCCTTCGGCTCCGGCACGTTTAGCTACGTCAATTCCATCATTTCCAACAACACCATCGTCGGCGCGTCGGTGAACCTTAGCAACTGCGGCCGCGCCGGCGGTGGCACCACCGCAGGCTCACTTTTTACCTCCACGGGCCACAATCTGGAGGACAGCGACACCTGCAACCTGGCCGCCACCGCTGATTTGAAGAACACCGATCCGCAACTGCAACCGCTCGCCAACAACGGCGGGCTGACGGAAACCCTGGCGCTGCCGGAGACCAGTCCGGCGATTGACGCCGGCGATAACAGCGTATGCCCCAATAATGACCAGCGCGGTAGTATCCGCCCAGCGGATGGCAATCTGGATGGAACCTTCATCTGTGATATCGGCGCTTTCGAACTGTTTGTGCATACTGCAGACGTGCACCTGGACAACATCGCGGCACCGAATCAGGTATTTGCAACTGACCCTATCGAGATAGCCATCCAGGTGCACAACGATCCCAGTGCCACCACCACAGCCACCGGGGTGGTGATCGCCACTGACCCATTGCCAACGGACTTCAGCCTGAGCGCAGCCAACGTCACCACGACTGGGGGCACTTCCAGCTGCAGTGTTGCGGGCGGAGTGGTGACTTGTGACGTAGGCGACCTGGCGGTGGGCGACATCGCCACGGTGAGCATACAGGGTAGCAGCGCGGTGCCGGGAACCTTGACCATCACCAGCCATGTTACTGCCGTCTCACCCACGGACCCGATGCCGGCCAATAACAGTGGTTCGGTACAGATCCAGGTCATCGGCAACAGCGACATGGACATCACGGCGAAAGCACCGGCGACCACCCCGACCGCAGGCAATGATGCGGAGCTGAGCTTCGCGGTCACCAACAATGGTCCGCATACCGCCAACAATGCGCGCATGGCCGTGTTTCTGCCGGACGGATTCACCTACAAGAGCGTGAGCATCAGCCAGGGAAGCTGCAGCTATTCCGCCGATGACGCTGCCTTGGATTGCACCATTGGCAGCATGGCGAGTGGCACGAAGATCACGGGTACGGTCACCGTCACCGCGGACGTCAGTGGCAGCGGCACCACGCTGTTTGGTGTGGATGCCGATGAACGCGATTCCAATGCTGTAAATGACGCTGCCAGTGTACCGCTGACCTTCAACGCGAACAGCGGCGGTGGCTGCAGCTATCGCCCCGGCAGCCCTTTTGACCCGGTGCTGCCGGTCATATTGCTGGGCGGAGTACTGGGACTGCTCATCCACAGCAGGTTGCGCCGGAAGATGCATGTGTAAAAACGTCAAGCTGGACCACGCGCAACGCCCCTCGATGAGGGGCGTTGCATTTACGGGCGTTATTATTAATTAATGGAACCCGCAACTCTCACATCTGAACTGGGCCTGGACCGGCCTCCGCGCCTGTTGAATGATGGCAAATGGTGGCTGCTGGCTGCGATCGGCCTGGCGGCGGGACCGGTACTCTGGTTTATTGCCGGAATCAGTCCGGCAGCATCGGTACCCCAGGGAATTTGGCAATGGTGCGCGGTTATCGGCTGGCAGCCGATAACAGAAGAACTGCTGTTCCGCGGACTGCTCCAAGGTCAATTACTTCGGCTGCGTTGGGGAAAACGAACTTGGTTAGGACTGAGCGGCGCCAATCTCACCACATCCCTGGTGTTCACAGCGTTACATTTCCTGTATCACACACCACCGTGGGCGGCGGCCGTGGTCTTACCCTCGTTGGCGTTCGGCTGGCTGCGTGAACGCCACCACAGCACCTGGTCACCATTAATCACCCATGTGTTGTTCAACCTGGCGTTCTTCCTGACTGCAGCCATCCCTGCCTGAAATAGTCGCTTTAACTCACGATGGCAAGATTTCCGCCAAAGATGTAATGGCCGGGAATTCATGAATATCACGCGCCGGTTGCCCGCTGTCCGGACGGCGCATGGCTACAACGCTGCCGATGCCGAAATCCCGCGCGGCCCGCAGCACCGGCAGGCTATCATCCACCAGCAATGTGGCTTCGCCATCAAAGGGTTCAACTTCCTGCAGGGCCTGCCAAAAGGCCGCACTTTCCTTGGGTGTACCGAAACTGTGGGAAGACACGATGCGGTTAAAATAACCATCCAGGCGGGTGTGCTCCATCTTGAGCGACAGGGCCTCGGCATGGGCGTTGGTGACCAGCACCAGCCGCATGCCGGCATTGCGCACGGATTGCAGGAACATTTCGGCATGCGGTACCACTCTGATCAGCTGCCGCAATTCGCGTTTCAGGGCCAGAATGTCCAGCTCCAATTCCCGCGACCAGTGATCCAGGCAATACCACTGCAAACTGCCTTCCATGGCGCGAAAGCGCGGCAGCAGCTGGTCGCGGGCCGCTTCGGTGCTCAAGCCATGACGCTCGCCGTAGCGCAGCGGTACGTGTTCGTGCCAGAAATGATTGTCGAAATGCAGATCCAGGAGCGTGCCATCCATATCCATAAACACCGTATGGATGCCTTTCCAGTCAAGCACGGGAATCGATGTGGCGCGCATGGCCGCTATCATATACGCTCATATGCCGCGTGGTTACCCACGCTGCCGCGGAAGCAATTCCATGTCACGAGATAATGAACAGATGCTCGGACCGTTGCTGGAAATCGCCAGCCGGGCGAGCCAAGCCATCCTGAAAATCTACGCCACCGATTTCCAGGTGGACATCAAGCAGGACCGCTCACCGGTGACAGCGGCCGACATGGCGGCCCACCAGGTGATATTGCAGGGTCTCAATCAGCTCACCCCTGACCTGCCGGTGCTGTCGGAGGAATCAAGCCATGTTCCGTTCTCAGAACGCCGGCGCTGGACCCGCTACTGGCTGGTGGACCCACTGGACGGCACCAAGGAATTCATCAGCCGCAACGGTGATTTCACCATCAATATCGCACTGGTACAGGAACATGCGCCGGTGGTTGGCCTGGTGCACATCCCGGCGGAAGACCTCAGCTACTACGGGGTGGTGGGCGCCGGCGCCTATCGGCGTGAAGCGGGAGCCCCACCCCAGGCAATCCAGGTATGTCGCCTGTCAGGACAACCGGTGCGAGTTGTGGCCAGCCGCTCCCATCGCGGCCCGTTGCTAGACGGTTATCTGGAAAAACTCGGCGCCCATGAAACCCTGTCGCGCGGCAGCGCCCTCAAATTCTGCCTGGTGGCTGAAGGTGCGGCGGACGTGTACCCGCGCCTGGGGCCCACCTATGAATGGGATACAGCCGCGGGCCATGCGGTATTGCTGGCGGCCGGCGGTCATGTCATTGCGGTGGATGGCACGCCTCTCCGCTACAACAGCGAGGATTCCCTGCTCAATCCGCATTTCATCGCCTATGCGGACCCCGCCCGCGACTGGCGGAAGTATTTATAGACGCGCAGCAGCTTCCCGGGAATTACATGCATGCACAGCCGGGGTTGCCCAAGCAGCATGCAGGTAACCCGCTGGTTCAGGGATTCTGGCCCAGCAGGCCGGCCTTCAAATCCTCGGTGGGCGGATTCGGCCCCAGGAAAACCTTTAGCAATGCCTGGTGGAAATCCTCGCCGGCAATGCTGCCCACGGGCTTGCCGTTCCAGCTCACCTGGGTGCCTTGCCCCGGGATGTAATCCAGGGTGATGACATCGCCCTTCTTGGAATTGCCGAAAAATGCCACGAACTTTTCCACATCGGCCTTTAATGTAGCACTCATGTTCGGATTATTGTCCTTGAAGCCTTCATGCCAGGCGTCTGCAAACTGGCCTTTGTCCACGCTGTAGATCATGTGCATGAGGATGCTGTCCGGACCGCCTTCGGCCATCACCTCCGCGGCGGTATCGGCCTTCTGCGGCAGGTACAGCGCGCCCAGGTAAATCTTGAAGAAAAACTTGGTGCGCAAGCCCATGCCGTTCAACACCAGGGCCTGACCGCCGACCGTGACCGTATCGGGTACCGTTACGTCCTTGTAGGTCGCTGCCCCGGCGTTCATCACTGCACCGATGCCCAAAATAGCAAGAATGCTCAGCAGTTTCTTCATATGCGTCTCCGTATTCGCGGTTACTGAATCATCCAATGCAACAGCTTCATGCTACACGCCCTTCAAATAGCGGGCAAAGAACGCCAGCGTGCGTTTCCAGGCGTCGGCCGCCGCCACAGGCCGGTAGCGCTCCCCGGATGGATTGGCGAATGCATGCCCGGCATCCGGGTATTCATGGATTTCCGCCTTGACCTTTGCAGCCCGCAACGCCTTCTCGAAAGCTTGCACATCTTTGACGGTGATACCCTGGTCCTGCTCACCGAAGAAACCCATGAGCGGCATCTTGAGTTTCGACAGTTGCTTCACATCGTCCACCGGTTCCCCGTAGTACATGACCGCCGCGTTGATCTGCTCGGGAAACATGAGCGCAGTCTGCAGCGACCAGCCGCCGCCGAAACACCAGCCGATGACGCCGATGCGCGGCGCGTGTTCACGCTCATGCAAATAGGCATAAGCCTGCCTGAGATTGTCCCTGGCCATTTCCGGATCCTTGAACACCGCCGACATCAAATTCCTGGCTTGGGCAGGATCCGCGGCGGTTTTTCCGCCGTAAAGATCCACGGCCAATGCCGCATAGCCCTGGCCAGCCAACTGGTCCGCCATGCTGCGGATATTGTCATTCAGGCCCCACCATTCATGGATCACGATGATGCCGGGCAATGCGCCTGTGTGATTCACCGGTACGCTGAAATAGCCGTGCACCGGCTTGCCATTCACATTTGCGTATACCACATCGATGCCGTGCACCAGCTGGGCGGGTTTTTGCCGGGCTGCAGGGCTGGCGACCGGAACGTCGTGCGCGTGCATGGCCGCCATGGCCAGCAGGTACTGCTGAGTACCCATGGAATTCACGGCAGACGCGGCACTGGCCGCCAACAGAAACAAAAATAATTTCAACAGCGGTTTGTTATGCATGGCAGCTCCCTGATTCATCAATCACCTCGATAGATACAGCCGGAGGTACAGGTTTCGGCGATCACCACCTTGTGCAGCATGGGCAGATCCGGCTTGAGGCGCCGCCAGATCCAGCGCGCCAGCACCTCGCTGGTGGGGTTTTCCAGCCCCGGAATGTCATTCAGGTAGCGGTGGTCCAAGGCCTCGAAGGTCGGCCGGAATGCATCCTTGAGATCGGCAAAATCCATGAGCCAGCCACTGTCCGCTTGGAGTTCGCCGCGGATGTGGATCTCCACCCGGAAGGAATGGCCGTGCAGCCGGCTGCATTTGTGGCCGGGCGGCAGATTCGGCAGCCGGTGGGCGGCTTCGATATGGAACACCTTGAAAATTTCCATGCGCAGTTCGCCTGAAATCTCTCCGTCCAGTAACTATATTCTAACCGAGGCGCTGCCGCGGGGTTGCGGAACCGTGCACAGCGGGATGCGCAGGCGCGTGCTTGCGCCCGGACTGGCAGTCTCGTATGTTGGCGTCAACATCCGCGTCATCAGGGACCGCTCCACCTGGATTGCCAACTCATGGTAAGCAAAACACCCCAGGGTATCGCCGCCAAACTCGAGCTGTTGCGCGAGGAACACCGGGACCTGGACATGGCAATCAGCCGCCTGGCGGATGACATTCACAGCAACGAACTACAATTGAAAAGACTCAAGAAACGCAAACTGCAGCTCAAGGATTACATCGCCAAGCTTGAAAGCCTGCAGATACCGGACCTGGACGCTTGATCGACCTGCACCTGCATTCGCGCGCTTCCGACGGCAGCCTCACGCCCGCGCAACTGGTGCAGCTGTGCGCCGAGCGTGGCGTGCAGATACTGGCGCTCACCGACCATGACTGCCTGCGCGGCCTGGAGGAAGCCCGGCTGGCGTCGCAGGCAGCGGACATGCGCTTCATTCCGGGTGTTGAGATTTCCGTGACCTGGGAACACAAGACACTGCATGTGGTCGGCCTGAATATCGATGCGGATTCCCCGGTCTTGAAGACTGGCCTGGCGCGCATGCAGCAGGAGCGCATCGAACGCGCCCGGGAAATCGGACGGCGCCTCGAATCCCGCGGCTACCCGGGCGCTTATACCGGGGCACTTGCACTGGCGGAGCATGGCAATGTAACGCGCACGCATTTTGCCCGCTGGCTGCAAGCCAATGGCCATGCTGGCAGCATGCAGAAGGCGTTCCAGCGTTTACTGGCCTACGGCAAGCCGGGATATGTAGCCAGCAACTGGGCCGGCCTGGAAGAAAGCATCCGCTGGATACACGCGGCCCGCGGCCTGGCAGTGCTGGCACATCCGCTGCGTTACCGCATGACCCGCACCTGGTTAATGCGGGCGCTGGATCAGTTCAAGCAGGCCGGCGGTGACGGTATCGAAGTGGTTTGTGGTGGCGGCAATCGTGATGAGCAGGCCGTGGCTTCCGATTATGCGAAACGTTTCCAACTTTCCGCATCGGTGGGTTCCGATTTTCACACTCCGGCGGCGGGCTGGAACCAGCCAGGGATCAGTACTTGCCTGCCGCAAAACCTGACGCCGGTATGGGAATGCTTTTGAATTCATGACCCGCTGTACGGGTAACAGCGGCTAGCCTTTGAACACGCCGGCCTCACCGGCCAAAGTGAAAATTCTGGCTTCCACGAATATCTTCACCAGATCGGCATCCAGTTTGCCGTGCCTGGCTTCGTCCTCCAGCACCGCGAACGCCCGTTCCGAGGGCATGGATTTCTTGTAGGGGCGGTCGGCGGCGGTGAGCGCGTCATAGATATCGGCCACTGTCATGAGCCTGGAGGGGAATGGAATGTCGCCCTGGGAACGCCCGCGCGGATAACCGCTGCCGTCGAGCTTTTCATGGTGGGCGCCGGCAATCTCGGGGATGGCGGCCAGATCCGCCGGCCAGGGAATGCGTCTGAGGAAATTATAGGTATGCACCACATGGGATTCGATCTCGCGCCGTTCCTCCGGCGTCAGGCTGCCGCGCGGGATCGACAGCACCCGGTGTTCGTCGTCGCTCAGCAAGGGTACATCCTGTTCCGACAGCCGGTAATTTTTCGCGGTTTTGAGCGCCTTGCTGGGCTTGCTTTTCAGCATATCCGGTTGGTTGGCCTCCTGAATCGCCGCCCAGTATGCGTCCAGTGCCGCCAGCTTGTTTTCCAGTTCCTGTTCGATGCCGATCAATTCCTGGCGTGAATCCGTACCACCCCGCAGCAGCACCAGCTGCTGCGCCAGGGCGCGTCGCTTGAGACGCTCGATCTCCAGGCTGATGCGCTCACGGATCGCCTGATAGCGTTCCGGCGTGAGTTTGTGGGCTTTTACCAGCACGTGCTCGCGCACGCCGATCTTGCCGAAATCATGCAGCAAGGCTGCGTAACGCAACTCGCGCAACTGCCGGTCGCTGAACTGGATGCTGCGGAAACGCGCCATACCGGAGCGCGGCAGGGCCTCTGCCAAACCGGTGGTGAGGCGCGCCACCCGGAACGAGTGGCCGCTGGTGGCCGGGTCGCGCTGCTCGATGGCGGTAACCGAAGCCACCACAAAACCCTCGAACATGTCCTCGATGGCCAGCAACAGGCGATTGTTGTCGATGGCGACCGCCGCCTGGCTGGCCAGGGAACGCAGCAGCGGCAGGATTTCATCGCTGAAAGGCAGAATTTCGTCCGGCGTGGATTCCGGGCTCGTCAGTTTCCTGGAAGGATCACGCTTGCGGTTGATGAATTCGATACCGCCGATGATCTCCCCCTGGGGAATGCGTAGCGCCACCGCGTACAGCGAAGTGGTGCGGTAACCGAAGCGCTGGTCAAAGCTGCGGTTGAAACGCCAGTGCTGTTCCGACGCTGGCGCGTAGGCATCCGCCAGGTTGATTTCCTCGCCGGTCACGGTCACGTAACCGGCGATGGAGGTCAGGTCCAGCGGCAGGCGTTGCTCCTCGAAGGCAAACTGCACGGATTCGTTCTGCGCCAGGCGCACCACCAGTTCCGAAGACCCGTCCGGGTGCTTCTCGGTGAGAAAGATTGTAGCGGCGTCACAGTCCGCAAGCCTGCGCGCCTCGCTAAGAATCAGTTCCAGCAGCGCCTGGTGGCTGCGCTCGCTGGATAAAGCCACGCCTACATCCGTGAGCTGGCGCAGCTGCTGGCGCTGGCGCTCCATGGCGGCCGCCAGCGACAGGGTTCCGAGGATGGCGGCTATGGGCCAGTGGTTGGATATCGATATTTCGCCCGCCTGCGCTGCCGCCTCGTCGTATAGCAGGATCGCTTGCGATGCAGCTGCCTGCCATCCTGCGCGCTTGGACTTGGCCAGCAGCTGCGGCGTAAGGCACAAGACGCTGGTGAACTGGTCTGCCAGGTCGGAGGTTTTTTTAACTTCCGTGTAGTTGAAACCGGCGCACGCCAATGCCTCGCGTTGCTCGCCGGAAAAATAATCGGAAGCACCGGCGACGCGGATCCCGCCGGATTTTTCCCTGTCCTTGCGCGCTGCCGCCGCGGCCATCCGTTCTCAGACCAGACCCGCGGCTTTGCTACGTACCTGCCGGATCACCTGGTCCAAGGAAATCGAGGCCACCAGCACGTCTTCCTGGCCGGCTTCGGGATGAATATCCGCGTCCACCCAGGCTGTGACTGGCGGCTGTTTTGACAATCCCAGGGACGCGAAATCAAACAATCCCGGGTCCGCCAGGTGCGAAGGCACCACATTCTGGAGCGCGGCAAAAATCGAATTGCAGCGTCCCGGATATTCGCGATCCCATTCCGCCAACATGGCCTTTACCGCCTTGCGCTGCAGATGTGGCTGGGAACCGCACAGGTTGCAGGGTATCAGTGGAAACTCCCTTAGTGCCGCATATTTGGCGATGTCGTGCTCATCGCAGTAGGCCAGCGGCCGGATCACCACATGCCTGCCGTTGTCGGACCTGAGCTTGGGCGGCATGGCCTTCAGTTTGCCGCCGTAGAACAGGTTCAGGAAGAATGTTTCCATGATGTCGCCGCGATGATGGCCCAGCGCGATCTTGCTAACGCCCTGCCGGGCAGCGAAGGTATACAGCGCACCGCGGCGCAGACGCGAACACAACCCGCAGGTGGTCTTGCCTTCCGGTATCACGCGCTTCACCACGCTGTAGGTGTCCTGTTCCAGAATGTGGAATGGCACGCCGATATCGGCCAGGTAACCGGGCAATACATGCTCCGGGAACCCCGGCTGCTTCTGATCCAGATTCACCGCCAGGATCTCGAATTCCACCGGTGCACACTCGCGCAGTTTCAGCAGGATATCCAGCAGCGTGTAGGAATCCTTGCCGCCCGACAGGCACACCATCACCCGGTCGCCGGCCTCGATCATGTTGAAATCCTGGATGGCCTTGCCCGTCAGGCGGCGCAGGCGCTTTTCCAGCTTGTTGCTGTTGACCGAGTGTTTTTGTGGTGCTGATTGCACGAATAAACTCTGCGTAGGTGATGAATAATCAGACCATTCTAGCCGTAAAAGTAGATGTCTTTCAGCCACTGTGCCATGTATATGTAATAACTACAGGCAAATACTTGCTTGAGTCGCACACATCTGCCAACGCGAACCTGGAAATACCCGGCGGAGCGAATCAGGCTGCCGTTTCCGCGCTCAATAGCATGCGCGCCCTTTGTTGCACTTCCGTCAGGGCATTTGCTGGGGCTTGGGCCAGCACCTCGACGATTCTGGCTTTGGAATTCATACGCAGGGCATAGAGTGCCATGCCCATCTCATGGGCCAAATGCAGGAGCATCTGACGCTCATCAGCAGCATAATGTTCGCCCGGACGGTTGGCACACACCAGCACATTGGGCATCTCACCATGGGCGGCCATGGGAAAGACATAGCCATCGCTGCCCAGTTCGCTATGCAGGTCGATAAGATCAATGTCCTGTTGATCGGCGCGTGCAGCCACAAAAGCCTTGTCATCCACTTTGACGCGCTCCGGATAAGCCACCTCACCGGCATGCTGCACTTGAACATATTCCGCGCCACGGCGTTCATAAATGGCCACACCGCGTGTCCTCAAGTGCTGACGAATTTCTGAAACCGCATCCGTCATGAGCGCACCGGCATTTTCATAACCGCTACACAGCCGGGCGAAACGCCGTAAGGCCTTGTCGGCCAGGTATTTCTTGTGGAAGAACATCTGCTCTACGATCCGGTCCAGGTAAGCGCGCACGCGTGTGAGCACAATACCGAGAGATAATGGAACTGCCACCTGCAGCAGCAGGCTGGCGCTGGTTCCCAGGGCCGCATGCTGCACCAGAGAGTTGACGGCCGCGAGCACACCCACCACCAGCGCGGTAACGGTGCCGTATACCAGGGTGCGGTCCAGAACCACAGATACGTCCAATACCCGGTGACGCAGCACTGCGTACAGAAATCCCATGACGCCCAGTAACTGACAAATATCCGTGAAAGCAACCGAAAATTGCACACTGAGTACCGGCGTATTGGATGCGACGATGCCTGCTAGCCAGATTACGCTGCTCCACAGCATCCAGCGCAGGCGCAGGCGCTGCGATGAAGTCGCGTGTTGATAAGAATTTAACAACAGCACGATGGGGACCAGGTAACTGGCTGACCACAGCACCCCGGATATGGGCAGCAGGCCGCCGGCCCAGCCTGTGGCTGCATAAATGAAGGGGCCGCCCAAAGAAACTAACACAGTGCCTGCACTTAGAACCAATACGAATACCCCCAAATACAGCCTGCGCATGCGCAGGCTCAATATGGGCCTGGCGATGGCATCAGCCATGATGTAAAAACCAACGCGCGCCACTACAAAACCGAAATTGGCGGTTGCCACCGCAATCAACCCGGCCAGGCCATCAAGGGGAAATGCCATCGCGCCGCCGAATATGTTGCCAATCGTCCAGAACGCCATGCCAACGGCAGCACGATCACGTCCGCGCCATGTAATCAACAGGGCCAATATAGATAGCAATACTATTTGTAAAAAACTTATCCATTGGACAACAAGGATGCCGGATGCGTCGCTTGAATTTACCGCGCTCACCGGCACCGTGACTCGCCTGCCAGACCGCTCAATCACGAAGTCATAAGTATGGCCCAAGGGCAGGGTCGCAGCGAGGTATGCAGAGAGCGTATTAATACCGATGACTTCACGTGTCGGGAGTGGCTGAGCCGCGAGCTCGAGACGGTCACCCGCCTGGATACCCGCCGGCAATGGTATGCCGGCAATCGGCGCCAGTGTGGCCGAATGCGCGTTCAGTATGTTCACCTGCACTGGAAGTCCGGCAGCCTTAAAAAGTATAAAACCGCTATACACGGCGGTTGCCACGATGAAAACTGTAAGCAGAGTCAATAAGCTGTAGTTGCGCTGCATGGTATTCCCCAAATCTTGTCAATAGCATACCCGGCGGAGTGCGTCTTTCAGACGGGCTGTTTGCATGCTAGTCTATGTCTAAATTCGACAAAATATCCGGTTTAACCCCGAGGAGTTCCGCATGTTTAGAAAAATTGCCATTTTGCTTGCCGTATCCGTATGCCTGGCATTTTCAACTACGGCATTTGCCAAACGAAAGCCAGTCCCCTTCCCCATGATCCAGGGATATGGCACGGTAAAGCCGCTGCCGAGCGCTTCACCAACCATCAACAAGTATTGGGTGTATAAGGTGGTGTTTGACGTGAGCAAAGGCGGCGATCCGGCCAAGGTGAACAGCGGCCTGGACGCCGTAGCCGAGACAGTAAACGCCTTTGCCTCAGCCGGGGTTCCACAAAACAACCTCAAGTTTGTGGTGGTCATTCATGGGGATGCCACCCCTATCGTTATCTCCGATGGCAGCTACAAAACCCGCTTTCACGTTGCCAACCCGAATCTTGATCTGATAAATAAACTGAATGCAGTTGGTGTTCAACTGCTGGTGGACGGCCAGTCGCTGATTACCCATCAAATTGAAGGCGCGGAAATCAGTTCAAAAGTGGAAGTAACCCTGTCGGCGCCAACCACCCTGGTAATTTACCAACAGCATAAATACCGGCTTTATACGCCGTAATCTGCCTGCGATTTCATATCCAAGCATTGTCGCCCCCTGGCTGGATACCCGGGGGCGATTTTTTAT
>JAGWOR010000077.1 GCA_028870845.1 Gammaproteobacteria bacterium
TTGTATCTGGCGCGCCTGGAGAGATTCGAACTCCCGACCCCCTGGTTCGTAGCCAGGTACTCTATCCAACTGAGCTACAGGCGCGTATGACCTAAGTTTGTACAGGCAAGCTGTGAAACAACTTCCTGGCAAGAGGTGCGTGGAAGGGCGCAGATTATCCCGGAGCTACCCCTGAGGGTCAAGAAAACCTACTCTACGCTGCCAAGTAGAGCCCTAAGCTAGAGGAATGCTCCAATCAGCATCGCCATTGGCAGTATCTGGGTGCCGTATGCATACCTCACCTATATATAAGCACTTATGCGGATAGAACAGCCTCAAGCCCGCATTGGGCGTCCTTTGGCCTGATTCTAGGCGGACTATTTGACCCTGGTCAAAGACTTACACTCGGTATTGTCGGATATTGATTTCATGGCATGCCACCCGAGAATCGGTCCGGCGGCCGCGGTACCCGGTAGAGGAGACTCACCATGAACAAACATATTCAAATATGGCGTGCAGCGGGCCCCATGGCCTGCATGCTTTCGGCGGCTATGCTCATGCTTCCGCTATCGGCATTGGCGGAAGCACCTCTGAGTTTCGCCAAATCCGTGCAGCCGATCCTCGATGCCAACTGCCTGCAATGCCACAAACCCGGCGGCATTGGTTATGAGCGCAGCGGCCTGGACATGCGCAGCTACGCCGGGATCATGAAAGGCACAAAGTACGGGAAAGTCATCCTGCCCGGCGAGAGCTACAACAGCGTGCTGGTGCAGCTCATCGAGCACCGCGCCAACCCCACAATCAGCATGCCGTTCCACAAGCAAAGCCTGACGCCGGCCGAGATCGCCACCATCACCCGATGGATCGACGAAGGCGCCAAGCCCTAAACAATGAATATAATTCGGCTGAAAATGCTAGGTTGAGTGAGCAGGAATACCGATGTCGGCAATCCCGTGACCCTGCAAGTCCGGTAACGGCTTGCGCGAATAACCCTGAGGATTCTGCTGCTGCCAGCGCCAGGCGTCGCGGCACATGTCTTCCAGCGACAAGCTGGCCCGCCAGCTGAGCCTCTCATGGGCGAGCGTGACTTCCGCATAGCTTACGGCCGCATCGCCCACGCGGCGTCCTGCGATCCGGCACGGCACGCTGACGCCATTTACCTGCTCAAAGGTGGCCACCAGCTCCCGCACGCTGGTGCCTTGGCCGGTTCCGAGATTGAAAATCAGCCCGGGCTCATTCCCCAGGGCGGCCTGCAGCGCGTCCACATGTCCGCGTGCCAGATCCAGCACATGGATGTAATCGCGGATCGCCGTGCCATCCGCTGTCGGATAGTCGTCGCCAAAAATGGCGAGCTCTGGCCGTTGCCCGTCGGCCACCTGACAGACGATCGGCATCAGGTTGTTGGGCGCGCCCAGGGGGGCCTCGCCCATCAACCCGCTGGGATGGGCGCCCACGGGATTGAAATACCTCAGGATCACGGCGTGCCAGGACGGATCCGCCCGGCTGAGATCCGTCAGGTATTCCTCCACCATGCATTTGCCGCGGCCATACGCATTGTCCGGCTGTCTGGGCAGGTGCTCGCGGAGCGGGGAATCCTGGTTGTTTCCATAGACCGTGGCGGATGAACTGAACACCAGCCGCCTGATGCCATGGCGGGCTGCGGCCTCGAACAGCGTCAGGCTGCCGCGGACGTTATTGCTGTAATACTTGGCGGGATTGACGACGGACTCCGCCACCGCTTTCACACCGGCAAAATGGATGATCGCATCGATGGCATGCAGATTGAGCAGCTGGTCAAGCGCAGACAGGTCACGCACATCCGCCGGGTGGAAGGACAGCTGCCGGCCGCTGAGGAATTCGATCCGTTCCACTACTCCGGGCGAGCTGTTGCACAGGTTATCCACGACCACCACTTCATGGCCCGCGTTCAGCAACTCCACACAGGTATGGGAACCGATATATCCCGCCCCGCCTGTCACCAATACTTTCATGGCCTGTTCCCCAAGATAAAGCTTTTATTCGCCCCGTTTTTAGCTGCGGGCCACGGTTAGCGGCTTGTCAGACAACCGGCACATCGGAACGCGCCCGGGCCACCGGCAA
>JAGWOR010000014.1 GCA_028870845.1 Gammaproteobacteria bacterium
GGAAATGCCAAAGGCTGGACCGGAAGGGATTGAATATCCGGTGTCCTGGGCAGAAGCCGTTAAGGGCTTTGACAAACACCTCTAGTCTGAGGTGCCGCTATGGGTCGGTAGCCGCCTTCCAACCGTAGTGCACGGTCACTTCTCTCATCCAGCCCTAAGTCTCCCGTAAAGTCTCCACCGGCGGAGTATTCAGGATGCGCCGGTTGGCCAGGAGTCCGCTGACACCCACGATCAGGGTGCCGGCAATTACACCTATGGCCCATACCCGCCAGTCCGGATGATAGGGCAGAGAAAAGACGCGGCTGGCCAGCAGCCAGGCCACCAGAGAAGCGGCCAGAGCACCTAACAGGCCGGCCACGAGCCCTAAGGCTGCATATTCAGCCGCAGTCGCCGAACGCAGCAAGCGCCGCGAGGCACCCAGGGCGCGCAACACCGCAGCCTCGAAACGGCGCTCATCGCGGGTGGATTGCACTGCGGCCAGCAACACCACGATACCGGCGCCCAGGGTGAACAGGAATACAAACTCCACCGCCAGGGATGCCTGATCCATCAGATGGCGGATCTGTTCAAGGATGGCGTCCACGTCGAAAATCGTCAGCGAAGGCAGCTGCCGCACCAGATCCGCGAGGATTACGGCTTTCTGTGGCGGCAGATACACGCTGGTGATCCAGGTGGCGGGATAATTGGAAAGCACCCCGGGAGCCATTTCCACAAAGAAGTTCGGCTGGAAGGAATCCCAGCGGATCTTGCGCAAACTGGCGATGGTCACCACCGTGGGCGTGCCGCCGATATCGAATGTCAGCTTGTCGCCGATTTTCAGTTTCAATTCCTTGGCAAAATCCTGTTCCAGTGAAGCCAGGGGCTGTTGTGATTCGCTGGCATTCCACCAGCGCCCTGCGACGATGGTATTGGCGTCTGGCAAGGATTCAGACCAGCTCAGATTGGCTTCCCGGTTCAGCATGTGCTGGGCGCGCGGGTTGGTGAAATGGATCTTGCTCACGTCCACTCCGTTGATGTCGGTCAGGCGGGCACGCACGATGGGATAGAGCTTCGGCGCCTGCAGTCCATGCGAGACAAAAAATTGCTCCACTGTGCGGCGCTGGTCCGGCTGGATGTTGATGATGAACTGGTTGGGCGCATCCACGGGCAGCGTGGTTTTCCAGCTGGTCAGCAGGTCGCCGCGCACCAGCCCCAGCAGCAGCAAAACCATCAAACCGATGCCGAAGGCCACCATCTGGATGAGCGCATCGCGGCGGTGACGGTTTAGATTGGCGAGACCGTAACGCCAGCCGATGCCGGCGCCGCCCCGCATGGATTTCAGACTCGCCAACAGCAACAGCCCGCCTGAGGCCAGCACTGTAACCGTGATTACCAGACCCAGCAGCACGTACAGCGCCAGCCGCCATTCACGCACCTGCCACCAGGTTAACGCCAGGGTGGCGACCAGAGCCGCGCCATAGACCACATACACCCGTGCCGGCGGCGGCAGGAGATCGCGCCGCAGCACCCGCGCCGGCGGTGTGTTGCCCAGCCGCATGAGTGGCGGCAGCGCGAATCCAATCAACAACACCAGACCGATGCCGAACGCAGACAGGGCGGGCACCAAGGATGCCGCGGGCATGTTTTCCGGCAGCAGGCTGCGGAGCAACGCCACCAGACCATACTGGGCCAGAAATCCGATCAGTATTCCAACCAGGCCGGCCAGGATCCCCAGCCACAGGAGTTCAAGCAGCAGCAGCGTCTGCACCCGCCGGCGCGTCAACCCCAGACATTTGAGTACTGCAGCGGCGTCCGTATAATGCGTCGCATAGCGGCGGGCCGCCAGGATCATGGCCACCGCCGCGATCAGCACGCCCACCAATGCGGCCAGCGCCAGGTAGCGTTGGGCAGCGTCGGTGGCCTGGATCAGTTCACGCCGGCTGTCGTGCGCATCCTGGATTTCGACACCGGCGGATAGCTGTTTATTGAGTCGGCTTTCCAGCCCGGCGATGACGTCCGGCGCGCCTGCCATCAGCAATTTGTAACGTACCCGTGAGTTGGCATTCACCAGCCCGGTAGCCGGCAGATCGGCATAGTTCAGCAGTACCTTGGGCGCCAGCGACGTAAACCCGAAGCCGCCGTCAGGCAGGTAGGCGATGACGGCAGTGATGTGGGCCCGGAGTTTGCCGATCTGCACGGAATCACCCACCTGGAGACCTAGCGTGGTAAGCACACGTGCTTCCATCCAGACCGTGCCCGGGGCGGGAATGTCGTTCACGGGGTGTGCGGAACCGAAGGGCTGTAAGCTCACCCGTACCCGGCCACGCAATGGATAACCCGGACTCACGGCATGGATGTCCGCGAGCATGGTTTTTTGTCCGTTGTAAAGCACCGTAGGGAAATCCATGACCCGGGCGGTGCGTACGCCTGCCGCTGTGGCTGTTTGGCTATAGTGCGCGACCAGCGGTTCTCCCGAAGACAGCACCAGGTCCGCCGCCAGGCTTTCCCCCGCCTGTTCCTGCACCGCGGTATGCACACGGCCGGTGAAAAAGCCCACGGCGCTGACCGCCGCCAGCGCCAGCACCAGCGCCAGGCCCATGACCTGGAGTTCGCCGCTATGCAGGCCACGCCGCAGCTGGCGCAGTGACAGTCGCAACAGCATCATGCCATCACCAGCCGTCCGGCGTGCAGCTGCAGAATGCGGTCGCAGCGCGAAGCCAGTTCCGGGTCATGGGTAACCAGCACCAGGGTGGTGTGATGCTCGAGATTCAGGCGGAACAGCAGTTCGATGATGATATGACCGGTGGCGGCATCCAGATTGCCGGTGGGTTCATCAGCAAACAGGATCTGGGGTTCGCCGGCGTAGGCACGGGCAATGGCCACGCGCTGCTGCTCACCGCCGGATAGTTTCTGCGGATAATAGTCGGCGCGATCCGCCAGTCCCACGGATGCCAGCACCGCGCGCGCGGTGTCGGCCGGATGCGGCTGGGCATTCAGTTCCAGTGGCAGCATGACGTTTTCCAGCACCGTCAGGCCGGGCAAGAGATGGAATGACTGGAACACGAAACCGATTTGGCTGGCGCGGCGCATGGCACGGGCGTCCTCGTCCAGGATCCCCAGATTTTCTCCATTCAGCCACACGCTGCCGCTGCTGGGCACATCCAGTCCCGCCATCAGCCCCAACAAGGTGGACTTGCCCGAACCTGAAGGGCCCACGATGGCCACGGTTTCAGCATGGCGGATTGCCAGCGAGACGTCCTCGAGGATGGTCAGCATGCCGCCAGGGCTGGTAACCTGTTTGCCGAGATGTTCGGCACGCAATAATGGTTCGTTAGAGGCAACCTTGGGCATATTCAATCGCATCCTTCTTGTTGGGTTGTTGTGTCATTCCGCGTACCTGTACGCCAAACCGTCGCCGCCGCCCGTGATTCTGGTGATGGGCGACAGCCTGAGTGCCGCCTACGGCATCGAAACGTCCCAGGGCTGGGTTGCACTGCTGGCCGCGCGTCTCAAGGCGCGTGGCGACCATTATCGCGTGGTCAATGCCAGCGTCAGCGGCGATACCTCGGCGCAGGGTTTGACGCGCCTGCCGCTGGAGCTGTCACAGCACCGCCCGGCCATCGTGATCCTGGAACTGGGAGCCAACGACGGGCTGCGCGGTTTGCCAGTTTCCGTCATGCAGGCCAATCTGGCGAAAATGATAAAGCTATCAAAACAGTCCGGCGCACAGGTATTGCTGCTGGGCATCCTGCTGCCTCCTAATTATGGGTCTGAATACACCCGAAGTTTTGCCGCAGTGTACCCACGTCTGGCGGAAGCCTACCACGTGCCGTTGGTGCCGTTCCTTCTGGAAGGCGTGGCCCAGCACCGTGAATGGCTGCAGGCGGACGGCATGCACCCGCTGGCATTGGCGGAACCGCGGGTGTTGGACAACGTCTGGTCTAAACTGGCGCCGCTTCTGGAGCGCCGCGTGGGCTGCAACCAACTCACCAGTCCGCGGCATTCATCTTTGGCATTTGTCCATTCTGTGTCAGGCCATCCGCCCAATCCAGAATCAATTTAACCCTGGGCGTGACCAGTTTGAGCGCCTGCGTGTAGCTCACCCAGCGGTATTCCATGTGCTCGCGAATGCCGGTTTCCGGATTGGCAACCAGCGTAACCTTTTGCTGTGACGTGCGTGCCACATAATATCGAGCCACCTTGCCGCGGTTATAGGGCTCGGTTTCCCGATAGGCCTCTCCCCAGGCAAATTCCAGTGCCTGGATACCGGTTTCTTCCCGGACTTCCCGGATCGCCGCCTGCATGGGCATTTCGCCCGGCTCCACCGCGCCTTTGGGGAAATCCCAGTAACTATAGGCGCGCAGCAGCAGGAACCGGCGGCCTGCCGGCGTTTCGTGCAGCACCACCACGCCGGCGGACAGGTGATTGCGGGCAGGTGTCATTTTGACAGTATAGGACCACCGGTCGGACGCGTGCACCCGATGCCACGCGAAGTCACCTGCCGGCGTTGTGGGGCGAATTTAACGCTACAATGATATTCCGCATGAAATCACTGCTTGCCATACGCCACGTGCCCTTCGAGGATCTGGGCTGTCTGGAAGCACTGTTCAGTGAATCCGGTTACGCCATCCGCTATGTGGATGCCCCCACCGCGGATTTCAGCCGCCTGGGCCAGGCGGTTTGGGATTTGCTGGTGGTGTTGGGCGGGCCCATCGGCGTACACGAACAGCAGGACTATCCTTTTCTGGCGCAGGAACTGCTGCTGCTGGATCAGCGTCTCAAGCACAAGGCCCCGACCTTGGGCATCTGCCTGGGTGGCCAGCTCATGGCGCATGCACTGGGCGCGCGGGTGCATAAAAACAGCGCAGTTGAAATCGGCTGGAAATCCCTGCAACTTACCGACGCCGGGCAGGATTCTTCTCTGCAATATTTCCGCAAACCGGTGTTCCACTGGCATGCCGACAGTTTTGATCTGCCGGCCGGCGCCCGGCGTCTGGCGGGCACCGACCAGTGCCCGAATCAGGCCTTTTCGTTCGGCAACGCCCTGTTAGCCCTGCAGTTTCATCCGGAAGTGACGTCCCGGGGGCTGGAGCAATGGTACGTGGGGCACACGGGCGATCTGCATGCGCACGGCCTGTCACCCGCGGGTTTGCGCCAGGATGCGGCGCGCTTCGCTGCGGGGCTGGCCAATCAATCTGCGGCCTTTCTCAAGGCCTGGTTGTCCAATCTCTAACCGACCCGCGCAGTCCGCATTTATCCTCAAGGCCGGATGACAATTTCCGGCTTGATCTCCATCAGGCTTTTCAGGCTGTTGGCAATGAAGCAATGCTGGTGCGCTTTGTGCAGGCACTGCTCCACGAACGCTTGTTCAGCGGCACCCTGGATCACCACCCGAGGTTTCAGCAGGATGCGCGTGATGCGCGCTGGCTTGTCATCCATGGGCATGAAAGCTTCAGCCTGATCCTGGTATTCGACCACGTTCAGGCGTGAACGCGCTGCGATCGCCAGAAACGACAGCATTTGGCAGGATACGGCGGCCATCAACAGCAGTTGTTCCGGATTGAGCAGTTCGGGGTGTCCGCGGAAGGCCGGGTCCGATGACATGTGCAGGGCGTTGGCGGCGGGCGGCGAGCTTACCGTATGGCTGCGGTCGTATTGGTCATAACCGCCAGCCGTGGATCCCCGCCACAGGCAGCTGGCAGCGTAATGGTGGGTGGAATGGTCTGGCACAAGAACTCCTAGCGGCCGGTGAATTTGCGCATGATTGGAAAATAAATCCAGTAGGGAAGGCAGCGGAACACTTTCAGCAGCGATACCAGCTGCCAGGGAAATGTGATTTCAAATTTGTTTTTTCTGATGCCGCGATACAGCGCATCTGCAGCCTTGTCCAGGTCCATCAGAAACGGCATGGGACCGTGATTGTCCGCGGTCATGGGGGTTTTCACGAAGCCCGGATTGCATATCGAAAGCCGGATGCCCTCGCGCTTCAGATCCAGGTACAGGGACTCCGCCAGGTTGATGAGCGCGGCCTTGGTGGGGCCATAAGCCAGGATGCGCGGCATGCCGCGATATCCGGCCACGCTGGCCACGATCACAATATGCCCGGACCTGCGCCGCCGGAAGGATGCCAGCAGCGCGTCGATGGGGTTCACCACGCCCAGGTAGTTGACCTGCATATGGGCGGCAAAGGTTTCGGCGCGCAGGTTGTTGAGGTTTACAAATTGTCCAAACCCGGCGTTCAATACCGCCAGGTCCACCGGCCCTAGCTGTTTTTCTATGCGCGCCGCCGTTTCGCGCACCGCGCCCAGGTCGCTGACGTCCAGCGGATAGGCATGCACATCGGCACCCGCCAGCGTCACGGTTTCCAGCAGCGCTGCCTGCCGCCGGCCGGAGACCGCCACCTGCCAGCCATCACGCGCCAGCCGCAGGCTCAGGGCGCGGCCGATGCCCGAACCGCCGCCGGTGATCCAGGCGATGCGCGTTTCGGTTGACTGCATTCGGTCACCCATTTGATAAAAGTAACACTGGATTGGCGTGATTCTACTGGAACAGCGCCGTCCCGGCTTGCCGCACCCGGGTGGCTGCTATAACGTGTTAACCACGTCTGTCCCGGTTCCCGGGGTCTGCGAGGGTTGCATGGAGAAAATCTGGCTCAAGGAATACCCCAAGGGCGTGCCCGCCGAGATCAATCCGGATGCCTACGCCTCGCTCAAGGCGATTTTCGATGATAGTTGCCAGCGCTACGCGCCATTGACCGCGTATTCCAACCTTGGCGGCTCACTCAGCTATGCAGAGCTGGAACAAAAAAGCCGCGCTTTCGGCGCCTGGCTGCAGAAAGCCGCCGGCCTCAATAAGGGCGACCGGGTGGCTATCATGATGCCGAACCTGCTGCAGTATCCGGTGGCGCTGTTCGGCATTCTGCGCTGCGGCATGGTGGCGGTGAACGTCAATCCGCTGTATACCGCGCGCGAACTGGAGCACCAGCTCAGGGATTCCGGCGCGCGTGCCATCGTGCTGGTGGAAAACTTCGCCGCCACCCTGCAGGAAGCGCTGACCCAGGTGGATCTGAAGTTTGTAGTCACCACCCAGATTGGCGACCTGCTGCCGTTTCCGAAACGCAGCCTGGTGAATTTTGTCATCAAGCGCGTGAAAAAGATGGTGCCGGCCTGGCACATTCCCGGCGCTGTGAATCTGCATGCCGTGCTGACACAAGGCGCGCAACATGAATTGGAGGAAGTAAAAGTAGGCCACGAGGACATAGCTTTTCTGCAATACACTGGTGGTACCACCGGGGTTGCCAAGGGTGCGGTACTGACCCACCGGAACATGGTTGCCAACGTGCTGCAGGCCTCAGCCTGGCTGGGCACGTATCTCGAGGAAGGCAAGGAAACCATCATTACCGCCTTGCCCCTGTATCACATCTTTTCGCTGACCGCCAACTGCCTGACCTTCATGAAAATCGGCGGGCACAATGTGCTAATAACCAATCCCCGCGACATGCCGGGGTTCGTAAAAGAGCTGGCAAAAGTGAAGTTCACCGGTATTACCGGCGTGAATACCCTGTTCAACGGATTGTTGCACACCGCCGGGTTCGCAAAGCTGGATTTTTCCGGGCTCAAGATTGCCTTGGGCGGGGGCATGGCGGTGCAGCGTGCGGTGGCTTCCAAATGGAGGCAGGTCACGGGCGTGACCCTGGTGGAAGCCTACGGCCTGACGGAGACCGCGCCTGCCGCCTGCATCAATCCGCTGGATCTCAAGGAATTCAACGGCAGCATCGGCCTGCCCATTCCATCCACCGATATTTCCATCCGCGATGACGAGGGCAATGAACTCAAGATCGGCGAAGTCGGTGAGCTGTGTTTCAAGGGTCCGCAGGTGATGCGCGGCTACTGGAACCGCCCGGATGAGACCGCCAAGGTGCTGTCAGCGGACGGCTGGCTGCGTACTGGCGATATGGGACGCATGGATGCGCGTGGCTACGTGTATATCGTGGATCGTAAAAAGGACATGATCCTGGTGTCCGGCTTCAACGTGTATCCCAACGAGGTGGAAGACGTGATGATGATGCATCCGGGAGTACTGGAAGTGGCCGCCGTGGGCGTGGAGGATGAGCACTCGGGTGAAGTGGTGAAAATCTTCGTGGTCAGGAAGGATCCGAAGCTGACGGTTCAGGAGCTGAAGGAATACGCCCACAAGGAGCTCACCGGCTATAAGCGCCCCAGGTACATCGAATTCCGTAATGAGTTGCCCAAGTCCAACGTCGGCAAGATTCTGCGGCGCGAACTGCGGGATGCGGAGCGCAAGAAACAGCAACATTGAGCCGGACGATTGGACTCATCCCTGCGCCGGAACTTTATTTGTGAAATGCGGGGCTCAGTTCATGCACTGCGGCAATCATGGCGGCAGCGTGCTCAGGCTTCACGCCCGGGGTGATGCCGTGGCCCAGGTTGAATACGTGGCCAGCGCCTTTGCCGTAACTGTGCAGCACGTTTTGGACTTCTTCACGGATCCGCTCCGGACTGGCAAACAGTGCCGCCGGATCCATGTTGCCCTGCAGTGCGACTTTGCCATTTACGCGTCGCCGGGCGTCCCCCAGTTCCAGAGTCCAGTCGATACCCAAGGCATCCGCACCGCTTTCGGCCATGGATTCCAGCCAGACGCTTCCACCCTTGGTGAACAGGATTACCGGCACCTTCCGGCCCTGGCTTTCACGCTGTAACTGGCTGATGACCGCCTGCATATAGCGCAGTGAAAATTCCCGGTAGGCACTGCCGGTGAGTACCCCGCCCCAGGTGTCGAACAGCATGACAGCTTGGGCGCCGGCGGCGATCTGCGCGTTCAGATACAGGATGATACTGCGTGTCAGCAGTTCCAGCAGTTGGTGCAGGCAGGCCGGTTCGGCATACAGCATGCCTTTGATGCGTGCGAATTCCTTGCTGGCTCCGCCTTCGACCATGTAACAGGCGAGCGTCCATGGGCTGCCGGCGAACCCTATCAATGGCACACGTCCGGCCAGTTCGGCTCGGATCAGCCGCACCGCATCGAGCACATACCTGAGTTCCATATCCGGGTCGGGGACGCCCAGTTTGCCGACAGCAGCCGCATCGCGCACCGGGTGTTCGAAGTTCGGACCCTCGCCCTCGACGAAATGCAGTCCCAGTCCCATGGCGGCGGGAATCGTCAGGATGTCGGAAAACAGGATGGCGGCGTCCAGTGGAAAACGCTTCACGGGCTGGAGCGTGACCTCGCAGGCCAGTTCCGGAGTGCTCATGAGGTTGATGAAGCTGCCGGCACGTGCGCGAAGTTCGCGGTATTCAGGCAGGTACCGGCCAGCCTGGCGCATGACCCAAACGGGCGTGCGTGAGGTCGGTTCGCGCAGCAAGGCGCGTAGCAACAGGTCATTCTTGAGCGGCTGGTTACTCACGCGGAAAAGATCGCGGCTATCGAGCGCTGGATATTATCCGCTGCGGTTCGCGGGTCTGGGGCTTTGCGGATGGGACGGCCCACCACGATGTAATCGGCGCCATTCTGGAACGCCTGCTCCACTGTCACCGCGCGTTTTTGGTCGTCTTCGGGACGGTTTTCCACCGGACGGATGCCCGGCGTAACCACCAGCAAACGATGGTCGATGAATTCGCGCAGCCGCGCGACTTCCAGGCCCGAAGCGACCACGCCGTCGCAGCCCGCTTCCAGGGCACGGCGCGCGCGCGACAACACCAGTTGCTCCACATCGCATTCAAAACCCAGGTCATCCAAATCGCCCCGGTCCAGGCTGGTAAGTACGGTGACCGCCAATATTTTGAGATTTCCCTTGGCTTGTGCCGCAGCTTCCATGATGGCCTGGTTGCCGTGCACGGTGCAGAAACTTGCGCCGCACTGTGACAGCCGGCGGACCGCGGCCTGCACAGTGGCCGGGATATCAAAAAACTTGAGGTCCACGAAGACTTTTTTGCGCTGTGCTATCAGCCAGTCGAGCAGTTCGAAATAGCCGCCTGCCATGAAAAGTTCGAGTCCCAGCTTGTAGAAATGCACCGAATCACCAAGCTGCAAAACCCATTGGCGTGCACGTTCAGTGTCCGCGACATCGAGTGCAAAGATCAGCCGTTCTTCGTGCGGTATGGAATTGCTGGTAAGCATCTGGGCATGCCGATAATTATATTTTGCTGTGCGGCGATTCTATCACGCAGTACCGCTGTACTTGGCCTCATGCGGCGCTTGCCCGCTGACGCGCTGGTATTCACGCAGTGCATAACGGTCGGTCATGCCCGCGATGTAGTCAGCCACCCTGCGGGCGCGTTCCATGTCCGTGTCCGCATGATTCAAGTCCGAGGCAAACACGGCTTGGTTGCGGGGTAAAAGTGCGGGATTGTTCATATAGGCTTTGAACAAAGCCTGCACCACTCGTGTGGCTTCTTGCGTGGCCGTTTGCACCCGTGGGTGAAGATAAAGCTGTTTGCGCAAAAATTGCGCCAGCACCCGGCTATTGGAACCTACCGACGGGCTGAAGGCAATTAATGGTTTGGGCAGACTGCGTACGTCTTCTATGCTGGAGGGTGCCGCGGCCTGGATATTGGCGCGGCTCTGTTGGATCAGGTCGGTGACCAATGCGTCAATCATCCTGCGCACGGTTTCGTGTATCAAACGGCGGGTGGCGAGACCTGGGTAGCGTCTGCATACTTCAATATAGGGCGAACCGAAAAGATCGATGCGCATGAGCTCTTCCACACGAATCAGCCCAGCACGCAAGCCATCATCCACATCGTGGTTGTTGTAGGCGATTTCATCGGCCAGGTTGGCAAGTTGGGCTTCAAGTCCCGGCTGGCGGTGTTCGATGAAGCGCCTTCCCAGTTCACCCAAACGCCTGGCATTGGCCTGTGAACAGTGCTTGAGGATGCCTTCGCGGGTTTCAAAGGTCAGGTTCAATCCGGGAAATTCCGCATATTTTTCTTCCAGCAGCTCCACCACTCGCAGGGACTGGAAATTGTGTTCAAAACCGCCGAACTTCCGCATCGCGTCGTTCAGGGCCTCCTGGCCGGCATGGCCAAAGGGCGTATGGCCCAGGTCATGGGCCAGGGCGATGGCTTCGGTAAGCGCTTCATTCAGGCCCAGGGCCACCGCGACACTGCGGGCGATTTGCGCAACTTCCAGGGTGTGCGTAAGGCGTGTACGGTACAGATCGCCTTCGTCATATACGAACACCTGGGTCTTGTACATGAGCCGGCGGAAGGCGCCGGTATGGATAATGCGGTCGCGATCGCGCTGGTACTCACTGCGGATCTTTGGGGGCGGTTCAGGATAATTGCGGCCCCGGGAGTTTGAGTCACGCGCCGCGCAGGCCGCCAGCAAATGATCACTCCCGGGGCTGTTCAAAGCGGGTTGCCGGCCAGGGTGTCGCCCAGCAGTTGTGGATCAAAATTCTCCGTGACCTCCGCTTTGCCGATGCCCCTGGGCAGCACCAGGTTCATACGGCCTTTGCGATTTTTCTTGTCACGTCTCATGTAAGTCAGAATCTGCATGGGTGTGATTGAGGTCGGCGGTTTGTTCGGGAGTCCGGCGCGTTCCAGCAGGCGGCAGATGCGCCGGTATTCCGAGGCTTTGAGCCAGTCCATGCGCACCGCGAGTTCGGCTGCCATGCTGATGCCGGCTGCCACCGCTTCGCCGTGCAGCCACTCCCCATACCCCAATGCGCTCTCGATTGCATGACCGAAGGTATGCCCCAGGTTGAGCAACGCCCGCCGGCCCTGCTCAGTCTCATCCTGTTCCACAATTGTGCTCTTGATGGCGCAGCTTCGCAGGATGGCGTACTCGCAGGCTTCCGGGTTCTGTTCGAGTATTTCCTGTACATGGGCTTCCAGCCATAGGAACAGGTCCACATCTGCGATCAGGCCGCATTTGATGATTTCCGCCAGACCGGCGCTTAGTTCGCGCGGCGGCAAGCTGCGCAATGTGTTGGTATCCGCGACCACCGCCAGCGGCTGGTGAAATGCACCGATCATGTTTTTGCCATGGCGGTGGTTGATGGCGGTTTTGCCGCCCACCGATGAGTCCACCTGTGATAACAGCGTAGTGGGTACCTGAATGTATTTGATCCCTCGTTGATAACAAGCAGCGGCGAAACCGGTCAGGTCACCGACAACACCCCCGCCCAGGGCCAGCAGCACCGCATCGCGACCCAAACCGTGTTTGATCAGTGCGCTGAAGATACTGTCCAGGCTTTGCCAGTCCTTGTGGCTTTCGCCGTGTGGCAGGGTCAGATGATAGGGTGAGAATTCCCTCAGAGTGCGTGCCAGTTTCCGCAAGTACAGGGGCGCGACTATGTCATCGCTGATGATGCATACCGCGCGTTTCTGCAGATACTCGGCGAACAGCTGGGTATGCTCCAGCAATCCAGCTTCGATGTGAATCGGGTAACTGCGGTTGCCGAGTTGCACTGTCATTGTCGCCATGACTGTGATTTCCTGTCAGACGACATTTTCAGGACGGGCTGCAGCCTTGTGCAATTCCCGCAGGATGGCTTGCGCCAGCTTTTTAACCTTTCCATGATCCGTGCTGATGATTAATTGTGCGATGCTTTCGTAGAGTGGCTCACGGACTACAAACAGTTCCTGCAGGCGCAGGTTGCGATCGGATGCGTGCAGCAGCGGACGCCGCTGGGTATGCGCGGTGCGGTCTGACTGAGATGCAACCGAGGCCTTGAGGTATATCACGAAACCATGGTTTTGCAGGCAGGCGCGGTTGGCGGGATCCAGCACCGCACCGCCACCGGTTGCCAGCACGATATTGCGCCGCTGGCTGAGTTCCTCGATGACCTGCCGTTCCCGGCGGCGGAAACCGGTTTCGCCCTCTTTCTCGAAGATCAGCGGAATATCGGCGCCGGTGCGGCGCTCGATTTCGTGATCGCTATCGAAGAATTTCCATGCCAGGAGTCGCGCAAGTTCACGGCCTATCGCCGTCTTCCCCGCCCCCATGGGGCCGATTAGGAACAGCCTGTTGATTGCGATGCTGTTGAATTCTGAATGAAGCAAACAGCTCAATATCTCCTGGTCGAACTATATATGATCGCCTGTGAATATCTCTGCCGTACCGTTCATTCACCCAACATGGAATTTTGAGTCATGATTTTTGGCGTGACGAAGATCAGCAACTCATCCTTGTTGTTCGTGGTTTGGGTGTTGCGGAACAGCCAGCCGATCAGCGGGATGTCGCCGAGCAACGGCACTTTGTTGATGGTGGTGTTCTGGTTGGTGATGTAGATGCCGCCCAGCACCACGGTGTCGCCGTCGTTCACCAGCACCTGGGTTTTGACGTTGCGGGTATTGATGCTGGGCACACTGCCGCCGTTGGCGGTCGGCACGAATTGACCCACGGTGTCGTCATGCACGTCCAGGTTCATGAAGATGCGGTTATCCGGCGTGATCTGCGGGGTCACGTCCAGGCTCAATACGGCGTTCTTGAACGATACGGTGGTGGCGCCGCTGGAAGCCGATTGGGTATAGGGAATTTCCGTACCCTGCAGGATGGTGGCTTCCTGGCCGTTGGCGGTGATCACCCGCGGGCTGGAGACCACTTCACCCTTGCCGGCCGCCGCCATGGCCGACAGCTCCAGATCCAGCAGGAAATTCTGACGCAGCACGGAAACCGCCAGCTGCCCGAAAGGATTGGCCGTGGGCACATTCACATTCAGCTGGTCATTGAGCGAGGGCAGGCTCAGCAAGGGTGTACCGGTAACCGGTACGCCGGGTGGCACGGGATTGAAGGCATTCTGCTGGGTATTGGCGCCGGTAAGAGTTCCACCCACAGTCATCAGTCCGCCGCTGGTCTGGCGGATGCCATTGGCGCCGAACTGCACGCCCAGCTCGCTGTTGTAATCATTCTGCGCCACTACCACGCGCGAATTGATCAGCACCTGTTTGACCGGTATGTCCAGTTTCGCCACCATCTGGCGGATATCCGCGATATTATCGGCGGTATCCTGCACCAGCAGGGTATTGGTGCGGGTGTCAACGCTGATGCTGCCGCGTGACGACAGCAATGAGGATTTTCCGCCCTGGCCTTTGATCAGAGTGGCCAGGTCACTGGCTTTGGCGTAATTCACCTGGATGTAGGCGGATTGCAGCGGTGCGCTCTGCACCAGGCTCTGGCGCGCGGCGAATTCCGCCTGTTCCTGCGCCGCGATGTCCTGGGCGGTACCGATGATCAGGGTATTGCCGTATTCACGCGATGCCAGACCCTTGGTTTTCATGATGATGTCCAGGGCCTGGTCCCAAGGCACATCCTGCAGGCGCAAGGTGATGTTGCCGTGCACACTGTCAGACACCACGATATTTTTGCCGCTGGCATCCGCGAGAATCTGCAGCACCGCGCGGATGTCGATGTTCTGGAAGTTCAGGCTGATCTTCTGGCCGGAGTACTCCTTTTGCTGGGCGGCCTGTTCCTGTTGCGCTGTTACCGGCGTGAATTCCATGGAGAACAGGTTATCGCTCTGAAAAGCAAGTTTCGAAAAGCTTCCGCTGGGGTGAATCACGAGCCTGGCGCCCTTTGGCGTGTTTTCGGCATCGATATACTGGACGGGTGTGGCAAAATCAGTCACGTCCATGCGCCGCACCAGATTCTTTGGCAGCGTGGTGTTGGCGAAATCAACCACCACGTTTTCACCCTCGGTGTGCACATTGCCGACGATGGCAGCGGTGCTCAGATCCACAATAATCTTGCCCATGCTGTTTTCACCGCGGCGGAAGTCCACGTTGGTGATGGTTTGTGTTGAAGCCGGAGATCCAGCAGTACTTCCGGAAGAGTCTGGCGCAGTGCCGGTGGTGGCCGCCAGTGCGGTTGTGCTCGCCGTCAGACTGGCAGGGTCGATTTTGGCCACAGCCGTGTCACTGGGATTGGAGCCCAACAGTATGTAAACGGTATTTCCTTGGGCACTCATGTTATACGGCACCAGGGAAGTGAGGTTGATAACGACACGGGAGCGGGTACCTGCTTCCGCCACCATCACGTTATTCACGTCCCCTACACCAATGCTGGTTTCACGGTCTTTGAGGGCCAAGCGAGTGTCATTCAGATCCAGGGCGATGCGCGCGGGTTGTCCGATTGTGAAGCTCAGCGGCTGCGGGGCCGTATCGCTCATCTTCAGTTGCAACTGCACTCGGTCGCCGGGCAGTTTGGTTGCCGTGATGGCTTGCAACTGGTTTTTCCCCTTGGGTGCGTCAGCCGCAAATCCATTACACATGGCCAGTTGGCCTAGCACGAGTAGACTGCATGCCAGCAGAATCAGTCGTGCCCGGGAATGCGGAAATGTCGGTATGCTATTCATAATTGCTCGCCTCGCGTAGAAATCAGCCGCCCAGCTGGACGGTCGTATCCCGTTCTACCCAGCCTCCCTGTCCATCCGGCACGATCTCTCGCAACACCAAGCCCGCTTGGCTGATTTTGATGATCTTGCCGTAATTCTGACCCATGTAATTGCCCAAAGTGACTCTGTGTACCACGCCGTCGCCATCGCGTATCAAGGCATAAGTGACGCCTTTCAGCGTCAAACTGCCCATCATCTTCAGGCTATCCAGGGGAAACTGTTCCAGGTACTGACGCGGGCGATTGAAGTCCGGGTGCAGGCCGGAAGAGTTATGGCCATTTGTGGACTTGGCGAAATCCTGCAACTGGGGGATGAAAGGAGAACGCATGTCCTTGTCGTCATAGGTATATGACTCAAACGGCTTAATTTGCGGGAGCGGCGCTATCTGGCCGCCGCGGCGCGCTTTAACCTGGGCCACATACTGTTCCAGATCTTTCATGCGGCTGCCGCAGCCGGCCAACAACACCGCCATGCATACCGCGGTGACCAGGCCAAGGTGACGCCGGGATGATTTCAGAGGCTGTCTTTTAATCATTTCCCGGGCCTCGCATTGCGTTTAACTGGTTTCTTGCGCCCGTGCTCCTGTTCTTCATTTTGCTCGAGATAGCGGTAAGTTTTTGCCGTCAAGCTCATGATCAGGTTGGCGCCATTGCTGTTGTTGCCCATCGGTTTGATGGTCACGTCATGCACCGTCACGATGCGTGGCAAGGCTGCTAAATCACTGACAAATTTGCCGAATTGGTGATAGGTACCCTCGACCTGTATCTGGATAGGTTTTTCAGCGTAGAAATCTTTGATGATCTCATTTTCAGGCTTGAACAGGTCCTGCTTGAGGCCGTCAATTTGGGCGGTTTGAGAGATGTCCTGCAACAGGCTCGGAATCTCGGTTTTACCTGGCAGCTGGCGCAGCATAGTTCCAAAGGAGCGCTTCATCTGTGCGATTTGCGCCTTATAGATTTCGAGATGGGAAGCTTCGGCAGCTTTCTGTTCGAATTCAGTTTTGAGCGTCACTTCCTGCTGTTGCGCCTGAGTCAGCTGCTGCTTGTCGTCGCTCAGCCAGAAGTAGTAGCCGATAAGCACTACGAATGCAAAAATCACGATATAGGCAATTACCCGCGCCGGTGTCGGCCAGCTTCCTGGATTCCTGAAATCCAGGTTGCGGAATTCGCTGAAGTCGATATTTTTAAGGTCGGCCAGCTTCATGACTGGGCGCCCCCGGATTTGGAGTTCTTGCTTTCATCGGCCTTGTCCACGACCTTGGCAGTGACATTGAATTGCTGGGCGCGCGCACCGAAATCCACCTTCGGGTCTTTTTGCACTACTTGCAGGTTCGGGTCGCCCATCCAGTCGGATGAATCGATGTTGCGCATATAAGTCGAAACCCTGGCGCTGGATTCAGCGACACCGTGGATTTCAACCTGGTCGCCTTTCTGCCGCACATCGGTCAGGTATACGCCGGGCGGTAATGTTTTTACTAGCTGGTCGAACAGATGCACCTCAGTAGGTCGGCTCTGCTGCAACTGCTCGATGATCTGCATGCGTGCCAACAGGCGGGCTTTGGTTTCCTGCAGATCCTTGATCTCAGCTATTTGCTTGTCCAACAGCGCAATCTGGCCTTTAAGGTAGTTGTTGCGTGCCTGCTGGTTTGATATTGCGGCATTCAAACCAAACCACATGAGTAGCAACACAAAGATGCCAACAATTGCCGATAGCACCAGCCGCAGATTGAATACCTGCTGGCGGTTTTTGCGGCGTTCTTCGCGCCAGGGCAGTAGATTAATGCTTGGCATATTTGTCGAAGCTCCTCAGGGCCAAGCCGCAAGCTACGATAAGCGATGCGGCTTCATTCTCAACAAACTGCGATTTTGCCCGCGTTGAGAGTTTCATTTTTCCGAACGGATTGCTGACAACGGTGGGCGTGTTCAATTTTGTCGAAATCCGATCGGCTGCACCGGGAATGGCAGCGCATCCACCGCACAACAATATCTGGTCAAGGTGTTGATGCTCGCTGGTGGATGACTGATAGAACTGCAGGGAACGGTTTACAGCCTGAGCCATGTCATCCACGAAGGGATCCAGGATTTCCACTTTGTAATTGTTTGGCAGGCCGCCCTCTTTTTTTGCCTTGCCGGCTTCTTCGTAGGTCAAACCGTAGTGGCGCATGATTTCTTCGGTGAGCTGTTTGCCGCCAAAATCGGTGTTATAGCTGTAGATGATGCGGCGATCATGCAGCACCGTGAATGTGGTGGTGGCTGCTCCAAAATCCACCAGCCCGATGGTGCGATCCACGCCTTCGTCAATCATTTGGTGGGCGATCAGTTTGCAGGCGTTTTCTACCGCGTATACCTCGACATCGATGACTAGCGCATCCATGCCGGCGATTTCCAGCACCGCCTGGAGTTTTTCGATGTTATCCCGACGTGCAGCAACCAGCAGCACATCCATCAAATCCGGGTCGGCCTTTGAGACGCCGAGAATCTCGTAGTCAAAAGCCACTTCTTCCAGTGGCTGGGAGATATACTGGTCCGCCTGCAATTCGATCTGTTCACCCAGTTCCTTGTCGGTCAGGGAAGCAGGCATCTGGATGGTTTTGGTCATCACCTGGCCACCAACGGCCACCGCGGCATGCTTGGTGCGGGGACTGGCGCGCTTGACGGCTTTACGAACCGCGTTACCCACCGAATCCAGGTCCATAATGACCTTGTCGGTGATAGCATTGAATGGCATCGCTTCGGCAGCAAAACTCTCAACCTTATAGGCGTTGCCGGTTTTGGAAAGCTCAATCAGTTTCACCGAGGAAGTGCTGATATCGATTCCCACGAGAGGTTTTGACGCACGCTTGAACAGCCCGTCTAGCACGTTGGTAAGTCCTTCCGTTATCCCTTGGTTTCCGACCTTAAGGCCGGCCCCGTGTCTTAATCTACAGCTTCAATATATATCAACAAATGATTAAATCAAATATAGTTTTTTATCTTATGCACAGGTTGTGCCATAACTGCATATGTTGAATCCAGCCTTCAATTTCGGACATGAAACACATGCGTCGCTCGCTTAAAACACTATATGTTGTGATTGGCGCGTTTACCGGACTCTTTGGGTTGGGGATGCTCGCTGTTGTCATCGCCTATATTGTGGTTGCCCCAAGCCTGCCCTCGGTTGCCGTCCTCAAGGACATTCACTTACAGGTGCCCCTCAGGGTTTACAGCCGTGATGGCCAGTTGTTGGCATCGTTCGGCGAGAAACGGCGCATTCCGCTCACTTACGAGCAGATACCCAAGCCCGTGGTAGAAGCCTTCGTGGCCGCGGAGGATGAGCATTATTGGGAACATCCCGGCGTGAGCATCCGTGGCCTGTTGCGCGCCGCTATCCATCTGGCGCTTACCGGACAGAAAACCGAGGGTGGAGGCACCATCACCATGCAGGTGGCGCGCAATTTCTTTCTGAGCCGTGAGAAGACCTACACACGCAAGCTAAAAGAGGTGTTCCTGGCCCTCAAGATCGAGCATGAGCTGAGTAAGGAAGACATCCTGGATCTGTATCTCAACAAGATCTACCTCGGCAATCGTGCTTATGGGGTTGGAGCGGCCGCGGAAGTGTATTACGGCACCGATGTTGCCCACCTGAGCCTGCCGCAGATCGCCATGATCGCGGGCTTGCCCAAGGCGCCATCCACCGACAATCCGCTGATTAACCCGCAGCGCGCAATGGTGCGCCGAGGATATGTTCTCGGCCGCATGCGGGACGATGGCTACATTACACCGTCTGAATACCAACAGGCCATGGCGGCACCCATGACCGCCTCCTATCACGAGCCTGCGGCAGAAGTGAATGCGCCCTATGTCGCCGAGATGGTGCGCGACTACATGACATCAAAGTACGGCGATGATGCTTATACCGCAGGCTATTCCGTGGTCACCACCATCGACAGCCGCTTGCAGCCGCTTGCAGAGCAAGCTGTGCGTACAGGTCTGCTCGATTATGACAAGCGTCATGGCTGGAGGGGGCCGATCGCACAGGTATCCTTGCCGGTGAATGGCAGCCAATCGGATTGGGCCAAACTGGTGGCCGGACGGGTTCACATCGGTGGCCTGTATCCGGCGGTCGCACTTAAGCTGGAAAACCAGAGCGCTGATTTTTACGTGGATGGCGCAGGTATGGTGAGCGTCGATTGGAACGGGCTCAAATGGGCGCGCCGTTTTATCAGCATCAATTCCGTAGGTGCACGGCCGAGATCCGCGAGCGACATACTTAAACGCGGTGACATCGTTTATCTTGAACACGCCAATAATGGACAATGGTCACTGTCCCAGGTGCCCACTGCCCAGGGCGCACTGGTATGCATAGATCCCTTTGATGGCGCGATAGCCGCATTGGTTGGCGGCTTTGATTTTGACGTCAGCAAGTTCAACCGCGCGGTACAGGCACAGCGCCAGCCGGGATCCTCATTCAAGCCTTTCTATTATTCCGCAGCCCTCGAAGACGGGCTTACACCCGCGACTGTAATCAACAATTCGCCGGTGGTGGTTCAGGATCCAGCGCTCGCCAATATTTGGCGACCGCAAAACTATGAAAAGAACGAGTTCGGCGGGCCTACGCGCTTGCGCGTGGCACTCGCGGACTCCCTTAACCTGGTTTCCATCCGTGTGCTGCAGCAGATCGGGGTGAAATACGCCATCAATTATGCGACCAAATTCGGTTTCAATGCCGCGGATTTGCCCGATAACCTGACGCTGGCACTTGGCAGCGCCAGCCTCACGCCGCTGGAAATGGCCCGTGGCTACGCAGTGTTCGCCAACCACGGTTTCCGGGTCACCCCATATTTCATCCAACGCATCATTGATGGTTCGGGGCAGGTGATCTATTCTGCCGACCCGCAGGTTGCCTGTGATACCTGCGGCTCTACTGCAACCGTACCCAGCGGCAATGCGGTGAACACACCCTCGCCCGCAGCATCAACACAAACGCTGGCCAAACCGGTCGCGCCGCCACCAACGCCTCAATTCGCGCCTGAAGTCATCACCCAGCAAAATGCCTGGCTTATGACCAGCATGCTGCAAAGCGTAGTGCAATATGGCACGGGTGCCGCGGCGGGAAGTCTCGGCCGCAACGACCTTGCCGGAAAGACCGGTACAAGCAATGATTGGTCCGACGCCTGGTTCGACGGGTTCAACAACGACATCGTGACGGTGGTGTGGGTCGGTAACGATCAACCATCCCAGTCCTTGGGCGACGGTGAACAGGGTGCCAAGGCGGCCTTGCCCATCTGGATGGACTTCATGGGGCCTGCTTTGCAGGGTGTTCCCCAGGCTCCGTTCATCGAGCCGCCGGGAATCGTACAGGCACGCATCGATCCCAGGACCGGCCTGTTGGCCAGCGCCAACACGCCCGGATCCATTTTTGAGTACTTCATGGTGGGCCACTTGCCGCTGAAAACCCAGGCTAAAAAGCCGGCAAACGGCAACAATATTTTCTAATGAGTATGTTAGCCTTCCCCCAGGGGTGACCTGCAGCCAGCACTCATGACAAGGCGAGCTTCTCCACGCGCTGATGAGCTACGGCACCTGCTGGCACAGGAAGCGGCCCGCATCATGGCTGAGGAGGGAGTGCGCGATTTCCTGTTTGCGAAGCGCAAGGCCGCAGAACGCCTGGGATTCGATACCCGTAATCTGCATCTGCCCACCAATATGGAAGTTGAAAACGCCCTGGCAGCGCATCAAAGGTTGTTCAAGGCCGACACCCAGCCCGCCCGCATACGCCAGCTGCGTAAAACGGCGCGTGACGCCATGCAGATGCTCAACGGGTTTGACGCCCGCCTGGTCGGACCGGTGCTTGCGGGCACCGCCGCGGATCACGCCATCATTTATTTGCATGTGTTCACCGACGTGCCTGAGCAGGTGGCGATTTTTCTCATGGAAAAACACATTCCCTATGAAATTTCCGCACGCAAGCTCAGATCCGGCGACGGCGTGCAGCACAGCTACCCGGTCTACAGCTTCGTGGCTGGCGATGTTCCCATCGAACTTACGGTATTCAGCCAGGATGGAATCCGCGAAGCGCCTGCCAGCCCCTTGGATGGCAAACCCATGCGGCGTGCATCGTTGCAGGAACTGGAGAGCATGTTAGCCATGGGCGATTAGGCTTGCCGCTGGCAAGCTGCCCGTTTAGGACCGGCTGGCAAGGGACTCGGGCATGCAGCCGGGCTTATTTGCGCTGGTTGATTTCCGCGTAATCGCGCTTGACCTCGCCAGTATACAGCTGGCGTGGACGGCCGATTTTCATATGTGGATCCGAAATCATTTCCTGCCAGTGGGTTACCCAGCCGGCGGTGCGCGCGATCGCGAACATCACGGTCATCATATGCACGGGTATGCCAAGCGCGCGATAAATGATGCCGGAATAGAAATCCACGTTTGGATAGAGTTTCTTCTCGATGAAGTAATCGTCCTTCAAGGCGATCTCTTCCAGTCGCATGGCGAGTTCCAGAGTCGGGTCATCGCGGCCAAGTTTTTCCAGTACCTGGTGACAGGTGGCGCGAATGATCTTGGCGCGTGGGTCATAATTCTTGTATACACGATGACCGAAACCCATGAGGCGAAATCCGGAATTTTTGTCTTTGGCCCGGGTGATGGCTTTGTCGATATTCTTCACATCACCGATGTCTCTCAACATATTGAGAACCGCTTCGTTAGCTCCGCCATGCGCCGGACCCCAGAGAGTGGCGATGCCGGCGGCGATTGCCGCGTACGGATTGGTATTGGAGCTTCCCGCCAGGCGCACCGTGGAGGTCGAGGCATTCTGCTCATGGTCAGCATGCAGTATGAACAGCAGATCCAGGGCCTTGGCGGCAACCGGATCAACCTTATAGGGTTCAGCCGGCACCGAGAACAGCATGTTAAGGAAATTTGAACAGTAATCCAGGTCATTTCTTGGATACACGAATGGCTGGCCGGTGCCGTGTTTGTATACGGCGGCGGCCAGGGTCGGCATCTTGGCGATAATGCGATGCGCAAAAACCTCCCTATGCCTGGGATTATGGATGTCGGTGGAATCGTGATAGAAGGCTGATAGCGACCCCACAACAGCGGTCAACATGGCCATGGGGTGGGCGTCGTAATGGAAACCGCTGAAAAACCGCAGCACGGCTTCGTTAACCATGGAATGGCGGCGCAACGAATTGCGGAATCCCTCTAATTGCTGTTTGGTGGGCAGTTCCCCGTAGAGCAGCAGGTAGGAAACCTCGATGAAATTGCTGTGCTCAGCCAGTTGTTCAACTGGATAACCGCGATACAGCAATACGCCTTTCTCACCATCGATGTAGGTGATCCTGCTTTCGCAACTCGCGGTAGCCATGAATCCGGGATCAAATGTAAATACACCCAGATCCTTGTTCAGTGTGCTGATATCCAGTGTACCGGGGCCAAGACTGCCCTCACGCAGGGGTAAATCTGCGGTTTTGCCGCTCGGATCGGAAAGTTTGTAGATTTTGTTGGCCATGTTGAATCTCCATAGTCAGCTTAGCGAGAGTTGCTCAGGCACAACTGGGGCTGGGCGCAGACCCCGTGCAATTACCTTGAATTGAAAAATGCTACGGGGTTGAGTCTTGCGAAGGGCTGCAATCAAGCCGGGATAATTCAGATTAAAAATTATATCACCGCGACAGATGGCGCTGACCTGACCTAGGTCAGAAAATTACTGGATTCCCGGATAGCCGGGGGAATCATCCACGCTTCGGCGGATTAGCGCGCATATTTCTTGCGGAATTTGTCCACTCGTCCCGCGGTATCAACAATCTTCTGTTTGCCGGTAAAAAACGGGTGGCAGCTGGAGCAGACTTCCACGTGTAGATCCTTGCCCAGAGTTGAACGTGTGACAAAGCTGTTGCCACAGCTGCATGTCACGGTAATTTCCTTGTACTCGGGGTGGATGCCGGATTTCATGAGCGCCTCTGGGTCGCGGAATTTACGCAGTTTCAAGGGGCGCGCATGATAACGCGCACCTGCATGGGCAGCAAGTCTTGATGCATGACCCGCCATCCGGCCAAAGGCTTAGTTTATAAATGTAATTCGGCGTCTCATGCGTTGGCTGTAAGCCACTGACCTGCAACATGAATACAGGTTGTACACAAAATCAGTGGATAACTCTGTGGATTAATCTCTGGCGGCTGGATCGGGGCCGCGGCGGGGTCACATGAGCTTTGGATCGGTGAATTCTTGCCCACTGGATAAATTGCTTATAAATCAATAAATTGCACACAAACGGGCTTTAGTGGCTGCGGAACATCCAGCAGGAGTTCCACGCATCACATACCAGCCAAGCTCATGTGCATAACCTCTTGTTCGAGGCTGAAAATCTGCTATCCGACAGGGCCCTCACCCGTGATTGGGATAGTGATCATTCGATCCAGTCGAAGTCGCCGGCATTGGCCCTGGGCGTTGCGTGCCACCAGGAATTCTTCACCTTCTCGGGTTTCCAGATCTTCCGGAGTCAGTGTTTCCAGATAGGTTACGCCATCCAGATCCCGCCATCGCACCCGCAGGGGGGTGTGATGGAGTATGGCGATTTCATACTGACTATAGAGCGCACAAGATATCGGCTGGTAATCAGTCATGCGCAAACATGCGTCTGCTGGTGTTCATGTGGGTAAGTTTAGGTCAGGCAGGGTACGGCAATTGCCGGCGTGGACCCTGCGCCTGGGCGGCTGGCGAGGTTGATCCGGAAGAAACCGGGCTTGCAAGTCGTTAAGAAAGGCGTAACCGATTGAGCTCGGATGCCAGCATCCTGCCTGACAGCGCATCAGCTTTAAACCCTCTGCTTCTTCGAGTGCGGGCAGTAGAGTTGAAAAAGCCAATCCAGTGGCGGTTTCAAAATCTTCGGCGCTGAATCCCTCATACAGGCGCAGCCTGTTGAGCATGAATTCGAAAATACGATCCTCGTTTCCGATTAACCTCGTGTCCCCCACAGCCCCATCGCTGCCCGCATGCTGCAGGTACGATCGTGGCTGTTTGATTTTCCACATGCGCGTTATTTGATTCTGCTGTGCATGCGTTAATTTGCCATGCGCACCTGCTCCGATACCGAGATAATCACCAAATCGCCAATAATTCAGGTTATGCCGGCAGCGCCTGTTGGTACGTGCATATGCTGAAATTTCGTACTGCTGAAAACCATGTTCATCGAGCAGCCTGGCGCAGGCCTGCTGCATTTGCCACACCGTTTCCCCATCCGGGAGCGCAGGTGGATGCGCATGGAAAGAGGTATTGGGCTCGATGGCAAGCTGATAATGGGATAAGTGCGCTGGTTCCAGCGCCAGTGCGCTGCGTATATCGGCCAGTGCCTGGGTCACCGTTTGCTGCGGCAGTCCATACATCAGGTCGAGGTTAAAATTATCCAGGCCGGCAGCATGGGCTTCATGGGCGGCATGCCGTGCTTCATCTGCTGTGTGGATGCGCCCCAGCAGGCGCAGATGCTCATTATTTAGGCTTTGTACCCCGATCGACAGGCGGGTGACGCCCGCCGCCTTGTATTCGGCGAAGCGTCCGCGCTCCACGGTACCAGGATTGGCTTCCAGGGTGACTTCGGCGCCTGTGGCTATCGGCAGCATTTGCCCCATGGCATGGAGTAGTTCAGCGATGGCTTCCGGCTTGAACAAGCTGGGGGTGCCGCCGCCCAAAAACACTGTCTGCACCGGCCGGCCCTGAACCAGGGGCAAGTCACGCTGCAGGTCGCGCAGCAGCGCTGCAATATATTCGGCTTCCGGAACTTCGCCCTTTAGAGCGTGCGAATTGAAATCACAATACGGGCACTTGCGTACGCACCAGGGCAGGTGCACATACAGTGAGAGTGGTGGATCAAGGAGCATATTTTTGCCACTGACGCCCTTCCAATAGCGTCAATTCCTGTAGCAGCTTGCGTAAAGCCTGACCGCGGTGGCTAAGCTGGTTTTTGTCCGATGGCGAGAGTTCGGCAGATGACATGTTTATTTCCGGCACCAGGAACACCGGATCGTATCCAAAACCGTTTCGGCCCCGCGGCTCTTCGAGTATCCGACCATCCCACGAAGCTTCGCAGATTACGGGCGCGCTATCGCCCGCGTCACGTACAAATGCCACGATGCATCGGAAACGCGCCGTACGTTTCGCCGCAGGTACCTGTCTGAGTTCATACAGGAGTTTTTTCAGGTTAGCAGCATCACTGGCGCCCTCACCAGCATAGCGTGCCGAATACACGCCCGGTGCGCCGTTCAATGCGTCCACTTCCAGGCCGGAATCGTCTGCGATCGCGGGCAGCCCGCTGACACGGGCAGCATGGCGCGCCTTCAGCAGGGCATTGTCACGGAAACTGGAAGCGCTTTCTTCGATTGGTTTCACACCATATGCATCCTGCGGGCTTACATCGATACCGGTATCCATCAGCAGCGCACGCAACTCGTGCAGTTTGCCCGGATTGCCGGTGGCCAGCACTACTTTTTTGATCATTGAGCCAATGCCGCGGACTGAGCTGTGATGAGCGCATGGATGCCCTGGGTTGCCAGGGTAAGTAATTGTTCCAGCTGGTCGCGTCCGAATGCATGCTCTTCAGCCGTGCCCTGGATCTCTACAAATTCTCCGGCGGTATTCATAACCACGTTCATATCGGTTTCCGCCCGGGAATCCTCCTGATAATCAAGATCCAGCATGGCCTGACCATTCACAATGCCAACGGATACCGCGGCCACCGCATTGCGCACCGGAGTTTGTTTTAAAACACCCTGTTTGCAGAGCCGATGTGTGGCGTCCACCACGGCCAGGTAACCCCCGGTAATGGCTGCAGTGCGTGTGCCTCCATCAGCCTGAAGCACGTCACAGTCAATGATCAGGGTTCGTTCCCCAAGGCTCTTGAGGTTCAGTGCGGCACGCAGCGCGCGCCCTATCAGGCGCTGGATTTCCAGCGTGCGGCCCGCCTGCCTGCCGCGCGCCGCCTCTCGTTTGGTACGCAAATGTGTGGCACGTGGCAGCATGCTGTACTCAGCCGTCAGCCAGCCTTTGCCGGTGCCCTTGAGAAACGCCGGTACCTGTTCCTCAATACTCGCGGTACACAGCACCCGGGTATCACCGAAGCCGACCAGCACGGAACCTTCTGCATGGCGGGTGTAGTTCCGGGTAAAGCTTACTGGACGTAACTGATTATTGGCGCGACCCTGGCTGCGCATGTGAAACTCCACTTTAAAATATGTCCGCGGGCCTGGTTACCCAGGCCAGCGTAGTGCAACCGCCGTGACGTTGTCGCTTACCGGTGTTGCGCGCAGTTCAGCTTCCAGCGCCAATGCTTCCAGGCTGGCCTGCAGCTCCAGTTGTTCGCCCATGGCGCGCGCCAACTGCGTATCCGTGAACGGTGACCAGAAGCCGTCGGTGCATAAAAGCACCACATCCCCTGCCAGCAGCGGGTGTGGATCCGATATATCTATGGTCGGCAATTCCGGGTCGCCACCCAGGCATTGATCCACGAAATTGCGCAGTGGGTGCATTGCCAGCTCATTGTCATCCAATAAGCCCTGTTGTGCCAGGATTTCCACCGCGCTGTGATCGCGCGTGCGCTCAATAACTTCCCGGTCACGTATGAAATACACGCGGCTGTCACCCACATGCGCCCAGCGCACCATGCCGGCGGTGATCAGCGCAGCAGTGATGGTGGTTCGTGGGCGCAATTCCGACTCCAGTTCGTTTCTCAGATCCACAACCGCGCGGTGTGCCGCAATGATGCTGCTGCGCAGAAACTCCGCAGGATCGAGCTGGGATGCCTGTTCCTGGTATGCCTGCGCCAGGGCTTCCACGGCGGTTTCCGCCGCTATATCGCCGCCCACATGGCCACCCATGCCGTCTGCTACCAGCAGCAGCGCGCGTCCATCCTGAAGAATGATCCGGGCTCTGTCTTGATTTTCAACGCGATTCCCCAAGCGGGACACCTGGGCTGTTTCGATTTTCACTGTAAGGCCTTGTCGGACGGGCTGTCTATCGGCTGGCTGGGTATTTAGCTTACCATTTTGCATTATTACCCCGGTGTTCCGGCAGCAAGGTTACTTAATATGATTCGAAGCATGACGGGTTTTGCTCGCGGGGAATCCCGTGGCCATTCGGGCGGTTTTACCTGGGAGCTGCGCACGGTAAATCACCGCTATCTGGATATCAGCCTGCGGTTACCCGAGGAATTACGCGGCCTGGAGCCGGAATGCCGGGAACGCATCGCCGCGACTCTGCGCCGTGGCAAAGTGGATGGCCAACTGCGTTTCGACTCGGCGGCCGGCGCCGATAGCGCTCTGGAGCTGGACGAGAATCGCGCCCGCGCGATCACGCAGGCTGCAGAACGAGTGGCAGGGCTTCTTCAGAAGCCCGCACCTATCAGCAGCCTTGAGCTGCTGCGCTGGCCCGGAGTAGTGAAAGACCCGCGCACCGATGTCCAGCTGGCAAGTGATGAGGCGTTGCAGTTGCTTGACGAGGTTCTCGCCAGGCTTGCCGATACACGCGTGAGTGAAGGCCGGCGCATCGCGGGTTTGCTCGACGAGCGCGCGCGCATGATCAAGGCTGTAGTAGCCGAAATACGCCGGCACACCGCAAGTCTGAATCAGCAAATGCGCTCCAAATTGTACGCCAGGTTTGAGGAATTGAAGCTCAGTGTGGACGAGCATCGCATCGAGCAGGAACTGGTACTGCTGTTGCAACGACTGGATGTCACAGAGGAACTCGACCGCATCGACAGCCACCTGACTGAATTTGCCGGCGCTCTCAAGTCAGGGGATGCCGTCGGCAGACGTCTGGATTTCCTCATGCAGGAATTCAACCGGGAAGCCAACACCCTGGGTTCCAAGTGCCAGGATGCGGCGATCACCAAACAGGTTGTGGAATTAAAGGTGCTGATCGAGCAGATGCGCGAACAGGTACAAAACGTTGAATAGCGATTCCCGTCAGCGCGGCCGTCTGATTCTGATTGCCGCTCCTTCCGGTGCCGGCAAAACCAGCCTGGTGCGCGCCTTGCTGGAAAGGCACCCTCGAATACGGTTTTCGATCTCTTACACCACCCGGCCGCAACGGCCGAATGAAGCCCGCGGCCACGACTACCATTTTGTCAGCCAACTGGAATTCGACCGCATGGTGGCTGACGGCGAGTTTCTGGAGCATGCCCGCGTGTTCGATTATTGTTACGGTACCGAACGCAAGTCCGTGGAGTCCGAACTACAACAGGGGCATGATTTGCTGCTGGAAATCGACTGGCAGGGAGCCCAGCAAGTGCGCAAAGCCATGCCGGAGGCGGTGAGCATATTCATACTGCCGCCTTCGCTGGATGAGCTGCGGCGCAGGTTGCAAAAGCGTGCCGCAGAGGAACGCAGCAGGCTGTCCGGCCCCGGGCATGCGGCTACCGAAATCGAGCGCCGCTTGCGCGAGGCGGTGACGGATATCTCCCACTGGCGGGAGTTCGATTATGTGATCGTCAACGATGCTTTTGAGCGCAGCCTGCATGCCCTGGGCGAAGTGCTGGCCGGCCGCGGGCAGGCCAGCCGCGCCAGCCGCGGGGAGCTGCCGCCATTGGTGGACTCACTCTTGGCGTAAACCCGCGGCCTCGGGTAAACTGAAAGGCCCTGATTTTTTTGAGTTTTTTAACCTGCGGAGTAGCTATGGCGCGCGTTACTGTGGAAGACTGTCTGGAAAACGTCGATAACCTGTTTCAGCTGGTATTGGTGGCTACCAAAAGGGCCCGCCAGCTGGCCCGTGGCGTGGAGCCCACGCTGCCTTGGGAAAATGACAAGCCCACCGTACTGGCGTTGCGTGAAGTTGCTGCCGGCAATATCGGACCCGCTATCCTTAACCAGGTTGAACCACCGGTGGTCGAAGAGCCGGTGGAACAGCAGCCGGTGGTGATCATGGATGCGGAGGATCCGCTCTAAAACGCATTCCTTGCCATGAGCCAGCCCGCTTCCATCTTTGATCGTGTATTAGGGAAGCGTACAGCCGGCATCGACATATTGCTGACCAAGCTGCGCAGCTACCTGCCGCAGTATCAGGTAGACGAGATCCACAAGGCCTATGAGTTCGGGGCACGCGCCCATGAGGGCCAGCGGCGCGTTTCAGGCGAGCCTTACATTTCGCATCCGGTTGCAGTGGCATCCATTCTCGCCGACCTTCACATGGACCAGCACACCATTGAAGCCGCGCTGCTGCACGACGTCATCGAGGACACACCCACCCTAAAAGAAGAGCTGACCGTGAGTTTCGGTCAGGAGGTAGCCAAGCTGGTGGATGGGGTGTCCAAGCTCACCCAGATCAAATTCACCAGCCGTGAACAGGCCCAGGCGGAAAACTTCCGCAAAATGGTGCTGGCGATGGTGGATGACATACGCATCATCCTGGTGAAGCTCGCCGACCGCTTGCACAACATGCGCACCCTCGGCGCCATGCCGCCGCCGAAGCGCCGTCGCATCGCCAGCGAAACCCTGGCTATCTATGCGCCCATTGCCCACCGTCTGGGCATGAACGCGGTGCGCCTGGAGCTCGAGGACCTAGGGTTCGAGGCGCTGCACCCGCTGCGTTACAAGGTATTGGCCAAGCATCTAAAGCGTTCCCGCGGACATCAAAAAGAGATGGTGAAAAAGATCAGCCTGAGCCTTACCGAAGCGCTGCAGCGTGAACACATCGAAGGCGGAGTTGTGGGCCGGGAAAAACACCTGTACAGCATTTACCACAAGATGCAGTCCAAAGGGCTGTCGCTCAGCGAAGTGCTGGACGTGTATGGTTTTCGCATCATCGTGGACAAGACCGACGCCTGCTACCGGGTCTTGGGTATCGTGCATAACCTCTACAAGCCGGTGCCCGGCAGGTTCAAGGACTATATCGCCATTCCCAAAGCCAATGGCTACCAGTCGCTGCACACCGTGTTGATCGGGCCCCAGGGCGCACCGCTGGAAGTCCAGATTCGCACTACGGACATGGACAAGGTGGCGGGTTCGGGTATCGCCGCCCATTGGCTGTATAAATCCGGCGAAGGCGGCGCAACCCCCACATTACGCGCGCGCGAATGGCTCAAGGATGTGGTGGAAATGCAGCGCAGTGCCGGCAGTTCCCAGGAATTTCTCGACAACGTGCGTGTCGATTTGTTTCCTGACGAGGTGTATGTATTCACCCCCCAGGGCGATATCCACCGCCTGCCGCGCGGCGCAACCGCCGTGGATTTTGCCTACTCGATCCACACCGACGTGGGTAATGCCTGTGTAGCCGCCAAAATCAACCGGCGCCTGGTACCGCTGCGCACCCCGCTGGAGAACGGCCAGACCGTGGAAATCATCACCGCCGCCAATGGCCGGCCCAATCCGGTGTGGCTGAATTTCGTGGTGACCGCCAAGGCGCGCGCCAATGTGCGCCATTTCCTCAAGAACCTGCGCCATGAAGACGCCATTGAACTTGGCCGGCGCATGCTGGAGGGTGCGCTGGCATCGCTGTCCATGAAACTAAGCCGTGTGCCCGAAGAGCACATGCAGAACATATTGCGGGAATTCAAACTGCATAGTCTGGATGATTTATTCGAGTCCATCGGCCTGGGTCAGCATCTGGCGCCGTTGGTGGCGCGCCGCCTGTTGCCGGACAGCACCGCGGAGAAAAAAACCGCCAAACCCAGCGCGCCCTTGGCGATCACCGGCACCGAGGGCATGGTGGTGAGTTTCGCGCGCTGCTGTCATCCGATTCCCGGCGACGCCATCGTTGGAATTCTCACCAGCGGCAAGGGCATCGTCATCCACCGCGATGATTGCGGCAACCTGAATGAATACCGCAACCAGCCGGACAAAATGATCGAGGTGCAGTGGGAAAAACGCATCAAGCGCGAATTCCCGGTGGAAATCCGCGCGGACGTGGCCAATCAGCGCGGCGTGCTGGCCACCGTGGCCGCGGCTATCGCCGAGACCGGCTCCAACATCGAGCATGTGAACCAGCAGGAACGCGATGATCTGACTTCGGTGATCACCTTCGTGTTCGGGGTCAAGGACCGCCAGCATCTGGCGCGCACCCTGCGCAAGCTGCGCAGCCTGCCGCAGGTGATGCGCATCCAGCGGACCCGCGCCTAGTTCTTGATCTGCATCACCGGCTTGCCGGATTTGTCCACCACCACCACCTGGCCTTTGCCGGGGGCTGGCAAGGATTTCAGCAGCTGGCGCAACGCCGCCAATTGCTTGAAATTCAAGGGACGCATGCTGTGCCAGGCGCCTTTGCGCTTGAAGGCGGCGGTATCCATCTCGGAAGCGCAATCCGCAGCGTGCATGGCACTTTTGCATTTCTCGCGCCGCCAGGTAAACCAGCTGTTGGTGCCGCATTCCAGCACCGCTCCCATGCGTTCTTCTGAATTTAAATAACCGTGACCGGTGCGGACTCTGCAAACCACGGCATTGGCCTGATCCGGGCTGTCCGAATAGGACGCATTCAGTGCCACCTTGACTGTCTGCAGCGTTTTGATCAGTTGCCTGGTGGCGGTGACATTGATCTTGCCCAAGCTGGCTGTTTGAGGGGCTTGTTTGGACGCAGCAGGCGGACTGGCGGATTTACCGGTGGTTGCATTGGTTTGAGGCGGACTTGCATGCACAGCTTGCGTGAAGCAGTTCGCCATCAAGCACGACAATAATACTGTCGTCATGATCCAGCGGTCGACCGGCTGAATCCGCGTGGCCCAGCTTATCAAGCGATTGTCGGCTTTCATGCGCTCTTGCTTCCGTAGTTCAATTCGTCCTCCCAGTATCCTTGCCCAGGTCTTCGATGACCTGCACTTCACCGGCGGGCGGCGGCAATACTTTCAAGAGTTTTCTCAGGTACAGGAGTTGGGTATGGTCCAATATCCGTACGCCGTGCCATGGATGACCCCGGTTGGGTACCGCAGCCTGGCCGGTCAGCAATTCCAATTGGGTGGCTTCGCGCCGCATGCTGTACCAGCCCTGGGTGCCGCATTCCAGTATGCCTGCAGTCCGGTGCCCTGGCTGGTTGGTGCCAAACCGGCACACCATTTGATCCACAAGCTTCGGATTGTCACTGAATGGTGTGTGCAGGGCCACCTTCACCTGCCGCAAGGCTTCTACCATATTTTTCATGGCCATGACGTTAATTTTCCCCAGGTTGCCGGATTGAGTCGTTTGTGGCGCCCGCGTGCCAGTTACTGCCGCTCTGTCTGCCGGTGCAGGTCTGGCAGGAGGTGTGTCGGCTAACGCCCGTATTCCCACGCCAGCCGCCAAAATTGTCGCCAGCAGCAAACCAAACCTGACGGGAATTCGAATTGCTATGGAATGGTTCATCTATTTGCCGGTATTGGTGTCGGACGCCGCCTGATTCTTCGATGGCGATGGATCAGGTATTTTCTTGAGCAGCGCGCGCAATGCCGGACCGTTCACGGGCGCCTGCAGTTTATTTGATGGCAACATCATTAGGTAATCACTTAGGACTCCTGCACGCACCTCTCCATCGTCTTTGCTAGCTGGTATCGGAGTCAACATTCCGATTTGATACAGGTTTTGCCGTATAGCGTGTGTACGATTGGTGGCACAGCTAAGCGGCTTTACCGCGTGGTTGCCAATATCATTGGTGATCCGGCATACCACCACGTTGGCGAGTTTGGGCTCACTGGAGTAGGGTTGCTGGAGCGCGACTTTGATGGTCTGCAGCAATTTGATGATCTGTTTTTCCCCCTTAGCCCGGATTTTGCCAAGCTTAATAACAGGTTGATCGTTCGCAGATGCCTGTGAAGCGGTATCGCTTTGCGCGAATGCGGCAGGCATGCCGAGCAGCAGTGCGGAAGCGAAGAGGGTACAGATGGCAATCTTGGTATTTATTTGGAAGTCCTCCTGTGGAACCAGTGGACTTGCGGGCCATCATGGCCCGTAGTGCAGTGATGTACGGAACGCTGATTTGCGTATTTATACATACTAAATATAGTACTGACGCTCTGGAATACTAGGCACCTCGGTACCCGGTTACCAGGATTTAACAATTGGCAGCAACGGAGAATAAACATGAGCCGCACCGCCATACACACCGACCTGGCCCCAAAGGCCATTGGCCCCTATTCCCAGGCGATCCGCGCCGGCAATACCGTGTATCTATCGGGCCAGATCGGACTGGATCCCAACACCGGCCAGCTGGTGGCTGGCGGCATCCAGGCCGAAGCCCGGCGGGTATTCGAGAACCTGAAGGCGGTGGCGGAAACTGCGGGCCAGGGTCTGGCACAGGTGGTGCGGCTGACGGTGTATCTGGTGGACCTCAATGACTTCGCCAAGCTCAACGAAATCATGTCGGATTATTTCCAGGCACCGTATCCGGCGCGCGCCACCATCGGAGTTGCGGCATTGCCGCGCAATGCGCGCGTCGAAGTGGACGCGGTGATGATGGTGTGAAGCGGTCAAGCTCATTGGGCCGGGCTCCGGCGCTACATGCCGGCACCCCGGTGCGTTTTCTGCGCGGCGTCGGACCGCAGCTGGCGGAAAAGCTGGGGCAACTGGGCATACATACGCTTGCCGATCTATTATTTCATCTGCCGCTGCGCTACGAGGACCGCACCCAACTGACGCCGCTGGGCGCGTTGCAGATCGGCATGCGCACCGCAGTGGAATGCAAGGTGGAACTTACCGAAGTGGTCATACGCCACCGGCGCATGCTGCTGTGCCGGGTGAGCGACGGCACCGGTGCACTGACGCTCAGGTTTTTCTATTTCAACCAGGCGCAGGCCGATGCCCTGGCACGCGGGGTGACACTGCGTTGCTACGGAGAAGTGATCCGTGGTCCCGCTTCACTGGAAATGGTGCACCCGGAATACCGGATACTTGAACCCGGCCGGCCGTTGCCGGTGGATGATGCCCTGACGCCCATCTACCCCGCCACCCAAGGCGTTGCACAACAGAAGCTGCGGGCATTGTCCACGCAGGTGCTGCAGTTATTGGACAACAGTCCGCAGATATTGCCGGAACTTTTGCCGCCGGAGTTGCTGGATCACGGCGGCCTGCCGCCGCTCGCCGAGGCGGTGCGCTACGTGCACCGTCCGCCGGTGGGCGCCCCCGTCAATGAACTCATGGTTGGCAGTCATCCCTCACAACAACGCCTGGCCTTCGAGGAGTTGCTGGCCCACCATTTAAGCCTGCGGCAATTGCGCCTGAACGCCGACCACAGCCGTGCTTGGCTGATACCGCGCAGCACCCAGTTGTTGGAACAATTCCGTGCGCAACTACCTTTCAAGCTGACCGCTGCTCAACAGCGGGTGACCGCCGAGATTTTCCGCGACCTGGAGAACAGCACACCGATGATGCGATTGGTGCAGGGGGACGTGGGTTGCGGCAAGACCCTGGTGGCTGCGCTGGCCGCATTGAACTGCATGGCATCGGGTTTCCAGGTGGCACTCATGGCGCCCACGGAATTGCTGGCGGAGCAGCATCTGCAGACATTCACTCACTGGTTTGCACCACTGGGCTTGCCTCCGGTATGGCTCAGCGGCCGTATGCCGGCGGCGCAACGCCGCCATGCGCTGGCGGATATCCAGTCCGGCCGCGTGCAAATGATCATCGGCACGCATGCGCTGTTTCAGCAGGATGTGGAGTTCGCGCGCCTGGCACTGGTGATCATCGATGAACAGCACCGCTTCGGGGTGCACCAGCGGCTGGCGTTGCGCGAGAAAGGCGCGGCGGATGACCTTCGGCCTCACCAGCTCATCATGACGGCTACGCCCATCCCGCGTACCCTGGCCATGACCGCCTATGCGGACCTGGATGTCTCGGCCGTCGATGAACTGCCGCCGGGCAGAACGCCGGTCAAGACCGTGGCGGTTTCCGACGCGCGCCGCGCCGAGGTGGTGGCGCGGGTGCGCGCAGCCTGCCGTTCCGGCAGGCAGGTGTACTGGGTATGCCCGCTGATCGAAGAATCCGAAGATTTGCAGTACCAGGCTGCCGAGGATACGGCTACGCGCCTGGCTTCGGCGCTGCCGGAATTGCGCATCGGCCTGGTGCACGGGCGCCTGCGGCCGGCACAGAAAGAAACCGTCATGGCGCATTTCAAATCCGCTGCGCTGCAATTGCTGGTGGCCACCACGGTGATCGAGGTGGGCGTCGATGTGCCAAATGCCAGCCTCATGGTGATCGAGAATGCGGAACGGCTGGGGCTCGCGCAACTGCACCAATTACGCGGCCGAGTTGGCCGCGGCGCCGCCGAATCCAATTGCGTCATGCTTTATCATGCTCCGCTGTCGCAGGCCGCGCGCAAACGGCTTGAGGTGATGCGCGCCACCAATGACGGCTTCGAAATCGCACGCCGTGACCTGGAATTGCGCGGCCCCGGTGAGCTGCTGGGCACCCGCCAGGCGGGTGAATTGAACCTGCGGATCGCGGATCTGAGCCGGGATGCGGCGCTGGTGCCGAAAGTGCAACAGGCGGCGCAACTATTGTTGGCACGCTATCCAGCGCAGATATCATTGATTGTGCGCCGCTGGCTGGGTGAAAACAGCCGTTATGCCCGGGTGTAAGCCCAATCTCCCGGGGGGATTACGAACCAAGCCTGGCGGGTAACATGCCGCATGAACAATAATGCCCTTTGGCGATCCCTGGATGCCTGGCCGCTAGCACAGCGGCCAGCTGTGTGGCAGTGGTTGCAACACCCGGGTTCGCTCACAAAAATGCTGCGCGCTGCGGCCGGCCCTGCATTCCATGTACGGGTTGTGCATGAAGGTCAAACCAGACTGGATCAGGCAGATGCTGAGTTACTGCTGGCGCCGGCAGATGCTTTGGCGTCGGAGCGCAGCGTGTTTCTGTGCGCTGCCGAGCCGTGGGTGTACGCTCACACCCTGGCGCTCCAAGCCAGCGCGCATTGGCTGGACAAATTGGGTGCCACCCCACTGGGTGAACGGGTATTCGCCCATGAGGGCGCGCAACGCAGCAACATCGAGGCGGCGCTACTTGATCACCGGCATGCGCTTTACCAGGCGGCGGTGGGCGGCCAGCGCATAATCCCGCCCGAGTTATGGGCGCGGCGTTCCATTCTCAAGGTGGAAGACCACCGGCTGCTGATCTATGAATGTTTTTTACCCGGGATGACAACCTGATGGATCCACGTTTGCGGCGCATGTGGCGGAAATTGCGTTATAACCGCAGCCTGCGGCATTGGCTGTCATTCGCCTTGCAGCGCTCCCGCGCCTATTTGCGGTTGATGCGGTTGCACCGGCCGATCGGCAGTTTTTTGCTGCTCTGGCCCACGTTGTGGGCTTTGTGGCTGGCGGCAGACGGGCATCCCGCGCCCAAGCAGTTCACCATCTTCGTGATTGGTGTGTTCGTCATGCGTTCCGCCGGCTGCATCATCAATGATTTCGCCGACCGCAATTTCGACCCCTACGTGCAACGCACCCGCGAACGGCCACTCGCCACCCGTGAAGTAAGCATCTGGGAGGCGTTGGTCCTGTTTGTGCTGCTGTGCCTTACCGGTTTGGGCCTGGTGCTGATGCTCAACCGCCTCACGCAGGAACTGGCCGTGATCGGCGCCTTGCTGGTGGTTTCCTATCCATTCATGAAACGCTACACCTATCTGCCGCAACCCTATCTTGGTCTGGCATTCGGCTGGGGCATACCCATGGCCTATGCCGCAGTCACCGGCGGTGTGCCCACCGTGGCATGGCTGATATTCATCGCCAACATTATTTGGGCCACGGTCTATGACACCATGTACGCCATGGTGGACCGGCCGGATGACATCCGTATCGGCGTCAAATCCACCGCCATACTGTTCGGCGACCTGGACCGGACGATCATCGCCATTCTGCAGGTCCTGTTGATGCTCAATCTTCTTATGGTCGGCTATCAGACGCATATGAGTGTGGCGTATTACATCGGGCTGGGATTCGCACTGTTGTTTGCGGCTTACCAGCAGTTGCTGATCCGCCGTCGCAATCCACAACGCTGTTTCCAGGCATTCATGAATAACAACTGGTTCGGTGCGGCGGTGTTCGCCGGGATCCTGCTGCATTACACCTTTATCAAGGCACTGTAAGGCGGGCTAAAAAACCGGCGGCACATACTCATTGATGAATTGCACGAAGGTAGCTGCAGGGATCGGCTGGCTGATGTAATAACCCTGGGCGTAGTTGCATTGCAGCGCCGCCAGGGCGCGCAGGATTTCCATGCTTTCAACCCCTTCGGCGGCTACCTGCAATTCAAACGACTGCGCCAGTCCGATGATGGCGCGCACGATGTTGGCATCGGCTTTGCTGGTCAGCATGTTCATGACAAAGCTCTTGTCAATCTTGAGCTCGGAAGCCGGGATATTCTTGAAATTCGCCAGCGACGAGTAGCCGGTGCCGAAATCGTCGATGGAAACCATGACCCCGCGGTTCTTGAGTTCGCGCACGGTCTCGAAGCTGATGTCGGTGTTGTCCATCATGGCCGCTTCGGTGATCTCCAGGATCAGACGGCTGGGCTTGGCGCTCCACAAGCTCATGGCGTCGCCGACGCGTCTTACCAGGGTCTCGTCTTCCAGCAGGGACGGCGCGATATTGATCGCCAGGGTCAACGGCCCGAAACGGGTTGGCCAGTCGGCCGCATGCTGCAGGGCCATATTGATGGCTGCCCAGGTGAGTTCCTTGATCTGACCGGTGCGGGTGGCGACCGGTATGAAAATGTTAGGCGGCACGATTCCGCGCTTCGGGCTGCGCCAGCGCAGCAAAGCTTCCGCACCCGCCAGCAGTCCACCGCGCAGGTTGATCTTGGGCTGATAGAAAATTTCCAATTCGCCGTTGTCGAGCGCAGTATCCAGTTCGCTTTCCAGGTCCCAGGCACCAGTCAGGTTTTCCTGGGTATCATCCTTGTACATAAGGTATGGGGCGCCGCTGCGGATTGCATCGGAGAGCGCCAGTTCTGCGTGTTGCAGCAGTGCATCCGGTTCATCTGCGTGTCCCGGATAAACCGCCAGACCGATATTCGCGCCCATGGAAACCACATGCTTGTCCAGTTCAAAGGGCGTGGTTAATTCCCGCAGTATCTTGTTGGCGGCCAGGATGCTGTGCCCCTGGTTCATGATCTCCGGCAGTATTACCGCATATTCATGATCACCTATGCGCATGATGCGGTCCTGCTCCCTGCAGGCGAACGCCAGGCGGTTAGCCAACTGCTCCATCAGGGCCTCGATACTGCGATAACCGAACAGCGCGCCCAATTCCTGGCCGCGCTTGAATTGGATCACCAGCAAGGCCAGTTCACTGCTGTTTGATCTGGCGCGGCGGATATAGCTGCCCAGATGGCGCATCAGGGATGGACGATTGGGACGTAGCGAAAGGATCTTGTCTGTCATTCAGAATCCGACCGTGGAGTGTCAGAGATAAAGTTCCTGCGGATTGATGCCATAGGAGCCTGGTTCCAGGCACTTTTCGATCCATAAATCTTCGGCGCCTTTCAGATGCGAATCGAAATGCAGGTCGACGGTGTTGAATTGCGGAAGACGCTGCTTTTTTTCATCCAGTATCAGCATGATGCGTGGTTTGAGCCGGCGCGATTCATTCTGGGCGATTACGATTGCAACCGCGCCGTTGTTCAGTTCCACCAATGAGCCGGTGGGGAAAACCCCCACCACTTGCATGAACTGCTCAATGACCTCGGGCTGGAACAGGGTGCCGCGCCAGCTGTAGATTTCGCGCACAGCTTCATACGGAGTGCGCTGTTTGCTGTAGGGCCGTGGACTGGTGATGGCGTCATAGCAGTCGACCATGCCGGCTATCTTGGCAAAAGTGGGAATCTGGTTTTCCCTGAGCTTGTCTGGATAACCGCTGCCGTCATGGCGTTCATGATGACTGCGCACCAGAGACAATATCCGGTCGGTGACTCCCTCGGTACTTTCCAGCAGGTTGATCCCGTAGTCCACGTGATTGCGCATCACGTGCCATTCAACCTCAGTGAGTTTGTCCGCTTTTATCAGTATCGCATGCGGCAGTTTGGTCTTGCCGACATCAAACAGCATGCACCCCAGGCCGATTTCCAGCAATGAACCTTTGTCCAGGCCCAGGTGACGACCGAAGGTGATTCCCCAGATGGAGGTGCTGACCGAATGATGGTACATATAAGTGTCATATTTCTTTATACGCGACAGCCAGATCAGCGCATCCGGGTTGCGCAGCACGCTTTCCACCATGGGTCCCACGGTAGTTTTTACGATGCGCACATCCAGCAGGCCTTCGGTCTGGAGTTTGGTGATCAAATCTTCAACTGCCCGATTGGCCTCGTCGAAAATCTTCTTGGCCACGGGTAATTCGTTTTCCATGTTTTGAGTATTGGCATACACCGTGCGGTTGCGCTTGCTGGCCGCAGGCCGGGGTTTGCCGAAATGCAGGCTGGTTATTTGGGTGATGGTGCGGTTTTCATCCTGGTCCTTCTTGTTTTTGGAGGATGATGCATTGCTGCTTTGCTCGAAATCCACATAAACATACTTGCAGTGGTGTTGCAGTTCTTTCACTTCTTCGAGATTGCGTATAAAAAATCCCTGGAACAGGAAGGGAGTGTCGGTCCAGGGTCGGTCGAGACGCGCGACGTACATCCCGATCTCGAGATCCTTGGTGCTTACTTTTATTTGATTTTGGGACTCGACCATGGTTATCCGTTCATTGTGACGTGGACGTACGCCTGCCCCGAACGCGCGGATTTAAACCGCACCAGTAAGCGCGATCCGATTCAGGCCAGTATGGTACGGGGGCCGGGGGTTTGACAATCGCCAGCCACACCGGTTACTGGCGAAATCAGGCGTTGCGCGCGGCGCGCGCCAGGCACCATACCTGCACGCGGGCGGCACCGGCCTCACGCAGGGCGGTGCTAAGGGCCGAGGCTGTGGCGCCGGTGGTCAGGACGTCGTCCAGGATGGCCACATGTGCACCCGCCAGGCAACGGTTGACCCGGAAAGCCGATCGCAGATTGCGGCGGCGCGCCACCGCGTCCAGCTCCGACTGCACCGCAGTATCCTTGATGCGCACGCACACGCCTGGATGGGCGATGCTCAGCCGCAGACGCCGCGCCACCGGCCTGGCGAGTTCGCGGGCTTGATTGAACCCGCGTTGCCGCAGGCGCGCGCTATGCAGAGGTACCGGTAACAGCAAGTCCGGTCGCGTGCTGCATCCGGCAGCCAGATATTCCGCCAGCAATTCACCCAACAGTTTGCCGGTGGCCAGGTCGCTGTTGAATTTGAAGCGCTGTAGCAGTTGATTCAAAGGCCAGGCATACAGCAGTGGGCTGCAGGCGCCATCCCAAGCCGGCGGATCTTTAAGACATGCACCACAACTGCGTATTGGGCTTTGTTCGGGCAGCGGAGCGGCACAGATACCGCAGCAATGCCGGTTCCAGCTGAGTTCCCGCATGCAGTCGGAGCATAGTTCCCTGCGACTATGGCTGCGTTGCCCGCACAACAGGCAGTCTGGGCTGAACGGCAGCTGCCATAAGCGTTCCATACGGCCGTAAACCATTCCTTGTTCTCCAGGTTGACAGTGACTTATATCCCTTTACACTGCTCCCCGCCTATTTTGGATGCCTGCATTCAGCTACGGCAGCCAACCCGCGGGAGCCCAGCATGCACTCTTTTAATGTCACCGCCAAATCCGACATCCGTCACGATTGGACCCTGGAAGAAGTAACAGCGCTTCTGGCGCTGCCATTCAATGATCTTCTGTACCAGGCCCACAGCCTGCACCGGCGGTATTTCGATCCCAATGCGGTGCAGATCTCGACTCTGTTGTCCATTAAGACCGGCGCCTGTCCGGAAGACTGCAAGTACTGTCCGCAGAGCGCCCGTTACCACACCGGACTCAAGGCCGAAAAACTCATGGACCTGGATGAGGTGGTGCGACAGGCAAAGCTGGCCCGCGAAAACGGCGCCACACGTTTTTGCATGGGTGCCGCCTATCGCAATCCGAAGGACAGGGACCTGGACAAGATCATCGATATGGTGATTGCGGTGCGCGGCTTGGGCATGGAAACCTGCGCCACCCTCGGCATGCTGACGGCGGCCCAGGCCAAACGCCTGGCGGATGCCGGACTCGATTATTACAACCACAATATCGATACCTCGGAAAACTATTACCGCGAAATCATCACCACCCGCAGTTTTCAGGAGCGCCTGGATACCCTGGAGAACGTACGCGCATCGGGCATGCATGTATGCAGCGGCGGCATCATCGGCATGGGCGAGAGCCGCGATGACCATGCCGCCATGCTGCAGACCCTGGCCACGCTCCCGCAGCACCCGGAAAGCGTACCCATCAACCAGCTGGTGCAGGTGGAGGGCACTCCGCTGCACGGACGCGAGGGCGTAGACCCCTTCGATTTCATCCGTGTCATCGCCGTGGCGCGCATTCTCATGCCCAAATCACACGTGCGGCTGTCCGCCGGCCGCTCACAGATGCATGACGAGATGCAGGCTCTGGCGTTTTTTGCCGGCGCCAATTCCATCTTTTATGGCGACAAACTCCTGACCACTGAGAATCCCCAGCAGGACGCCGATCGGAGCTTGTTTGCTCGCCTTGGTATCCACGCTGAAACCCCGGTTTCCGCCGGCAACCCGGCGCAGGGCACCGGCATTGCGGAATCCCATGAGCAACGCTGCGCAGCGACTTGATGCGCTGCTTAAACCGGATCTGGAGGCTCTAAAAGCCCGCTCACTGTTCCGATTGCGGCAGCTGGTGGATGGTCCGCAAGGTGCAGAAATCCAGTTCGATGGCCGGCGGTGCCTGAATTTCTCCAGCAATGATTATCTGGGTCTCGCCGGGCATCCGGCATTGCGCGCGGCCGTGCGCCAGGCACTGGACATGTACGGCACAGGCAGCGGCGCCTCCCATCTCATTACCGGGCATACGCGCGCGCACGCGGAATTTGAAGCCGAGCTGGCGGAGTTCGTGCAGCGTCCGCGGGCGCTGCTGTTTTCCACCGGCTACATGGCGAACTTGGGTGTGGCCGGTGCGCTGCTGGGCCGCGGCGACCGGATGCTGGCAGACCGTCTGTGCCATGCCTCGCTGCTGGATGCGTGCCGGTACTCGGGTGCACGCTTTAGCCGCTATCCGCACGCACAAGCCGACGCACCCCAGTGGCGCCGCATCCAATCCGGCGCGAACACCCTGGTGGTGACCGATGGGGTATTCAGCATGGACGGTGATATGGCGCCACTGCCGGCGCTGGCACGCGCCTGCGAAACAGCGGGCGCGTTTCTAATGGTGGATGACGCACACGGTTTTGGTGTGCTCGGCGCTCATGGCCGCGGCAGCCTGGAGCATTTCGGCCTGGACATGCGTCAGGTACCGATCCTCATGGCTACGCTGGGCAAGGCCCTGGGCGGCTTCGGGGCGTTTGTAGCCGGCAGTGAAGCACTGGTGGAAACCCTGATCCAGCGCGCCCGTACCTACATCTACACCACCGCGACACCCGCCTGTGTGGCGGAAGCCGGGCGCGCGGCGCTCAGACTGGTACAGGCCGAGGACTGGCGACGGACACATCTCAAACAGCTGATCCAGCGATTTCGCTTGGGCGCCGCGCAGCTCAAACTGCCAGTATTGGAATCCAGCACGGCTATCCAGCCGCTGTTGTTGGGTGATGCTGAGCGCGCGCTGTCGGTGTCCGAAAGCTTGCGTGAACGCGGCCTGTTGGCGCTGGCGATCCGCCCGCCAACGGTGCCAGCCGGTAGCGCCCGGCTGCGCATCACATTGACGGCCGCACACTCCGGGCAGCATGTGGACCGGCTGTTGGAGGCGCTTACGGAGGTCATGAGCAATGCCAACTGATGAGGCGAAGATCGGCGTGTTGTGTTACACCGCAAGCTGCGGCACCGGCGGGTACCTTTAGTATGCGATTGCATGTGGAAAGCGGCGGCGCCGGCAGCGACCTGTTCCTGGTGCACGGCTGGTGCCTGCACAGCGGTGTATGGAACGGTCTGCTTCCGCAACTGGAAAAAAACTATCGGGTGACGTGCGTGGATCTGCCGGGCCACGGATACAGTCGTGCGCTGCCCATGCCGGGCACAATCCAATCCCTGGCGCGGGAATTACTCGATGTCGCGCCGCCGGATGCCGTGTGGCTGGGTTGGTCATTGGGTGGGCTTGCGTGTCTGCGCGCAGCCGTGGATAACCCGCAGCGTATCCGTGCCTTGGTGCTGGTGTGTGCCACACCCAGATTTTTGACCGCAACAGACTGGCCGCACGCTATGCCATTGCAGCAGCTGCAGAATCTGGTCGACGAACTGCGGAATAATTACCGCACTAGCGTGCAAAGATTCCTGGCATTGCAAGTGCACGAAGACAGCTCTGCGCGGGCAATGCTGCGGCAGTTGCGGGCGCTGCTGTACGCACATGGCGAACCATCGCCTGCGGATCTGGAGCGCGGCCTGATGCTGTTGCGTGACACTGACCTGCGCCCGGAACTGGAGCGCGTGCAACAGCCCACGCTGGCGGTGATGGGCGGGTATGACCGGCTGGTGCCCGCGCAGGCAGGCCAGGCTATAGCCGCCGCGATCCACGGCGCGCAATGCATGGTTTTTCCCAAGGCCGCGCATGCGCCATTTTTATCCGACCCCACATCATTCATCTCGGTTTTGCAGCAGTTCATGCAGGCTGTTCCGGAGCGGATATCCACGAACAGCGCAAATCAACTGGTATCTTCGGCGCGCTGCCCATGAAGGATATGGACCGGCAGCAGGATGATGTCTCACTGGACCGGCTGTTGTTGCGGCGCTCGTTCGAAAACGCCGCCGCCGGTTATCAGGCCGCCGCGGTTTTACAGCGTGAAATTGGCAACCGGCTCCGCGAGCGGCTGGAGCTGACCGTGCTGGAGCCGGCACGGATACTGGACCTGGGCTGCGGCCCGGGCCTGCAAATCAAGGCCTTGGCAAAACGCTACCCGGCAGCCCAGGTCAGCGGCGCCGACCTGGCCATGAACATGCTGCTGGCCGGGCGGCATGTACATGGCTGGTTCAGGCGTACGCCTTTGGTGTGTGCGGATGCCCTGCGCTTGCCGTTCAAGACCGCGTGTTTTGATCTGGTCTACAGCAATCTGATGCTGCAATGGTGCGATGACCTGGACATGGTTTTCAGGGAACTGCGGCGTGTAATGCGCCCCCACGGTTTGTTGCTGTTCAGCACTTTCGGTCCCGATACGCTCAAGGAACTGCGCAGCGCCTGGCGCGCGGTGGACGGATACCAACACGTCAATCGTTTCATCGACATGCACGACATCGGCGATGCACTGCTGCGAGCCGGGTTTGCCGAACCGGTGATGGACGTTGAACATGTGACCCTGACGTATGCGGACGTGCATGCATTGATGCACGATTTAAAACGCATCGGCGCCCACAACGTCGCCAGCGGCCGTGCCCGCGGCTTATATGGGCGGCGGCGCATGCAGCAGCTCGAGCAGGCATACGCGCAGTTCCGTACCCAGGGGCGCGTCCCGGCAACTTATGAAGTGGTGTACGGCACCGCCTGGACACCCGCCTACATGCCTGTGGATGTCCTGGCACCGGGCGAATTATCCACAAGCCGGCAGCGCAACCCGGAGCTCGGCTGAATGCGCGGGTTTTTCGTCACCGGCACCGATACCGGGGTGGGCAAGACCCTGGTAAGCGCCGGACTGTTGCAGCTGTTGACGGCCGCCGGCTTGCGTGTGGCCGGCATGAAACCGGTGGCCAGTGGCGCCGCGTCCACATCCGCGGGGTTACGAAACGCAGACGCTGAAACGCTGTTGGTCGCCTGCGGCAACGCATTGAATTACCAGGACGTGAATCCATACGTGTTCAGCCCGGCCATCGCGCCGCATCTGGCGGCCCAGGAAGCCGGGGTGGAGATCCAGTTATCGAAGATCCTCGCAGCCTACCAGCGCCTGTGCCGTGGCCGCGATGCGATAGTCGTGGAAGGCGTTGGTGGCTGGCAGGTGCCGCTGGCCGATAGCTTGAGCCTGCCGGAATTGGCCCGGGCCCTGGATCTGCCGGTAATTTTGGTGGTGGGCATGCGCCTGGGATGCCTCAATCACGCACAACTCAGCGCCCGAGCTATCCGCGATGATGGTCTGCGGTTTGCAGGCTGGATGGCAAACTCGGTGACCCCGGATTTCAAACGTCATGCCGGGAATCTGGCCACCCTGGAGCGCGTCCTCAGCGTGCCGCTGCTGGGTGTCATTCCCTGGCATCCGGGAATATCTGGGCAGGCAGTGGCGGCCACTCTGGATGCAAAACGTATTCTTACAGCGTTGTAAGGCGACGCTCTTGACCATGAGCCGTTGATTCGGGACATGGGTGATACCGGCGGGCGACGCTGGCCGGATTGTGTCCTGCCGCGTGCTGATTCCGTTGCGGTCCATGGGGCCTTGCAGTAGCATACTTTCCCGGATTCCATGGCTTCCAACCGATATCACCGGGTTTCCACAATCGAACGCCGGCTGTCCCATAATGGGCCAGACGGCCGTGAGGCGACCACGACCATGCTGGCAGACCCAATGGATGCCGCCGTGCATCGCATCATGATCGTGCCCAACCGGTCACTGGGTGTTACGGGATTATGGTTTTTTTATGCAGGCAGCGTTGGATTGACCCTGGCATTGGCCGCGTGGTTTGCCTTCAATGGTTTTTGGCCGGTGCTTGCTTACGCCATAGTGGAATTGCTGCTGCTCGGCGCGTGCCTGCTGGCGAGCTGGCGGCAGGGGTTCTACGGCGAATTGATTACAGTACAAGAAGACTGCGTATGGGTGGAAAAGGGCTATGCCGGCCATCTTGAGCGCAACGTATTTAACCGCTACTGGGCGCAGGTTGTGGTAAGAGTGCCGCATGCAAGATTGCATCCCAAACGCATGTACCTGCGCTCCCACGGCAGGGAATGCGAAATCGGCCGTTGCCTCACGGAAGCGCAGCGCAAATCACTTGAGAAACGGCTTGCTGAGTTGATCGGACCTTTAGGTGAAGCTGGATCCGGCCATAGCCGCCATGGGTCATCAAGCTTCAAGCAGGAGATACCTACGCATGGTTGATAAGAAACAGTTCAAGGCGCTTTGTAAAGTATTGGCCGCGACACTCGCACTGGTTTCCAGTGCCGCATTTTCCATGGACCTGAACATGCCGGTGGGCGTTACACCCACGAGCCACGAAGTTTACGACCTGCACATGTACGTTTTCTGGGTTTGTGTCGGAATCGGCGTGGTGGTGTTTAGCTTGATGATCATCTCGATCATCTGGCATCGCAAAGCCGCCGGACATAAAGCCGCGCATTTTCACGACAATACGGCACTGGAGGTAATCTGGACCATCGTTCCGGTCATTATCCTGGTCGCCCTGGCGATCCCAGCCGCCAAAGTGCTGGTAAATATGACCAATACCAGCGATCCTGACATGAACGTTATGATCGAAGGCTATCAGTGGAAATGGCAGTACAACTATCTGCAGGACGGCTTCAGTTATTTCAGCAACCTGGCTGCCGACAGCAACGCCGCCAGCCAGCTGGGTTCAAAAATAAACCCGGATAGCGTGCCGCATTACCTGCGAGACGTTGATCACCCCATGGTAGTTCCCGTGGGCAAGAAAATCCGCCTGCTGATCACTTCCGCTGATGTCATCCATTCCTGGTACGTGCCCGATTTTGCAGTGAAAGTCGACGCGATTCCGGGATTTATCAACCAGGGCTGGATTGAAATCGATAAACCGGGCACCTATCGCGGGGGCTGCACCGAACTTTGCGGCCGCGGGCATGCATTCATGCCGGTGGTGGTGGTGGCGGAAAGCCCGTCGGATTACGCCAAGTGGGTGGCTGCCATGAAGGCCAGCAACGGCGCCTATATAGATCCGGCGACCATGCAACCCGAACACAATGGTAGTCCGGTGGTATATGCAACGCCGCTGCTGAATATAAACGCCGGCAATTCCGCCCAGCTGGAACCAGCCGCGGCGGTATTACCAGCCACCGCCAGCAAGGCTCCCGCAGCGACAGCCAAGCCGGCCTCCGGGAAACCCGTCGCCGCTGAAAAAAACCTCACCATGGCGAGCGCCATGAAACTCGGCAAGCAGGTGTTCGATTCCAATTGCGCCGCCTGCCACATGGCGGACGGCAAGGGCAATGCGGAAATCGGCGCACCCGCCATTGCCGGCGGGCCGATACCGAACGGCCCGCTGGCGGCGCACATCGCCCTGGTGCTGCATGGCAAGGGCATCATGCCGGCCTGGGGCGCCAGGCTCAGCGATATGCAGCTGGCCGCCGTGATTACTTTCGAACGTAATGCTTTTGGCAACCATCAAGGTGACGTAGTGCAGCCCACCCAGATCAGGGCTGCACGCTGAGCTTTCAAGAGGAACTGGATATGCATACTACGGCCGTCGCACACGAACACCACGCGGAGCACCCGAGCGGCATCTGGCGCTGGATTACCACCACCAATCACAAGGATATCGGTACCCTGTACCTGTGTTTCAGCCTGCTGATGTTTTTCGTGGGCGGTTTGTTCGCCATGCTGATCCGGGCCGAGCTGTTCGAGCCCGGCATGCAGCTCATGGATCCGGCGTTCTTCAACGAAATGACCACCCTGCACGGGCTGGTGATGATATTCGGCGCCATCATGCCGGCATTCGTGGGCCTGGCGAACTGGATGATTCCCATGATGATCGGCGCGCCCGACATGGCACTGCCGCGCATGAACAACTGGAGTTTCTGGATCCTGCCGTTCGCGTTCACCCTGTTGCTGTCCACCATGTTCATGCCCGGCGGCGGTCCGGCGGCCGGCTGGACCATGTACGCGCCGCTGATGCTGCAGACCGGGATGGCCTTGCCCTTCACGATTTTCGCGGTCCACTTGCTGGGGATTTCCTCGGTAATGGGCGCCATCAACATCATCGCCACGGTGCTGAATCTGCGCGCCCCGGGCATGTCACTGCTGAAGATGCCGCTGTTTGTCTGGACCTGGCTGATCACTGCCTACCTGCTGATCGCGGTAATGCCGGTGCTGGCGGGTGCGGTCACTATGGAGCTCATGGACAAGTATTTCGGCACCAGCTTCTTTAACGCCGCTGGCGGCGGTGATCCGGTGCTGTACCAGCACGTGTTCTGGTTCTTCGGGCATCCTGAGGTTTACGTGATGATCCTGCCAGCCTTCGGCATTATCTCGGAAATCATTCCAACCTTCTCCCGCAAGCCGCTGTTCGGCTACACCTCCATGGTGTACGCCGTCGCTTCCATCGCCTTCCTGTCGTTCATCGTCTGGGCGCACCACATGTTCACGGTGGGCATGCCACTGGCCGCGGACCTGTTCTTCATGTTCTCCACCATGCTGATCGCGGTGCCCACCGGCGTAAAAGTCTTCAACTGGGTGGCCACCATGTGGCGCGGCTCGCTCAGTTTCGAGACCCCCATGCTGTTCGCCATCGCTTTCGTGTTCCTGTTCACCATCGGCGGTTTTTCCGGCGTGATGCTGGCATTGGTGCCGGCCGACTGGCAGTACCACCAGACCTATTTCGTGGTGGCGCATTTCCACTACGTGCTGGTCACCGGCGCGGCCTTTGCCATCATGGCAGGGGTGTATTACTGGCTGCCTAAATGGACCGGCCACATGTACAACGAAACCTTGGGCAAGTGGCATTTCTGGTTGACGGCCATTTCCGCCAACCTGCTGTATTTCCCCATGCATTTCCTGGGCCTGGCCGGCATGCCGCGGCGCATCCCCGACTACCCGGTGCAATTCACCGACCTGAACCAGATCGTCTCCATCGGCGGCTTCGTGTTTGGCGCCTCGCAGTTGATCTTCCTATACGTGATCATTCAGTGCATTCGCGGCGGCAAGAAAGCCGAGGCCCGTGCCTGGGATGGCGCTCACGGCCTCGAGTGGACGCTGCCTTCGCCGCCGCCATACCACAGTTTCACGGAACCGCCCCCGGCGAAGCTCATCTGGACGCACCCCTATACAGGGGAATAGACAACGGGAATATGCCGGCCACGATCATGGGTGAAGCTCATCGGGATCCGATGAAACAGGCCCGGCGCCGCGCCAAGCTCACCGCAGCGGTGGCGGCGCTGGTGGCGGTGGGGTTCTATGCGGCATTTATGATTTTTATGCACTGGACGCATAAGCCATGACTATCATGGCGTGCCACGGGATGGCGGGTTTGCAACGCAAAACCTGGATATTGATAGATGACTTGGTCGCGCCAGCCTGGCCCTGGCGTGGTTTTTAAAAACTGGAGAGCAATATGTCAGCACAGGCGCATGCCGCTAACCACTATTACATACCGCATGGCACGCACTGGCCCATTATTGGTTCAGTGGGGCTGTTCATCACGGCCGTAGGCGGGGCCCTATGGCTTGAGGGTATGGACATCGGGCGTTATTTCGTTCTGCTGGGCGTCATCGTCATTTTGATCATGATGTTCGGCTGGTTTGGTACTGTAATCCGTGAGAGCCTGAGCGGTACCTACAACGAGCAGGTGGACCGCTCGTTCCGCTGGGGCATGACGTTTTTCATATTTTCCGAGGTCATGTTTTTCGGCGCATTTTTCGGCGCGCTGTTTTTCGCGCGGGTATTCGTTGAACACTGGCTGGCGGGCAGCAGCAACAACCTGTTCACCAACCTGCTGCTGTGGAAAGGCTATGAACCCACCTGGCCGAGCAATGGCCCGGCCAACCTGGGCGGCAGTTTCGAGGGCATGTCTGCGGTCGGCGTAGCCGCCATCAACACCCTGATCCTTTTAACCAGCGGCTTGACGGTCACCATCGCCCATTGGGGGCTGAAGCAAGGCAACCGCAAGAAGCTTTGCTGGTTCCTGCTGTTCACCATACTGTTGGGCTTTTCATTCGTTGCCCTGCAGGCGCACGAGTATATCGAGGCCTACACCAAGCAGAACCTGACGCTTGGCAGCGGTATTTACGGCTCCACGTTTTTCATGCTTACCGGTTTCCATGGCCTGCATGTAACCATCGGCGCAATCATGCTGAGTGTGATCCTGATCCGGTCATTACGCGGGCATTTCACGCCGCAGAATCATTTTGCCTTCGAGGCGGTTTCCTGGTACTGGCATTTTGTGGATGTGGTTTGGCTGGGATTGTTCATCTTCGTGTACTGGCTTTGATCGGGACTCGGCAGCGCCTGAAACAGGAAGCGCTGCCAAGGCAGCGCTTCTTGCTTTCGTCAATGCCGCGGCGGTAACAGGCCATGCGGGTGCAGCCAGCCGGCCCAATAACCGAGCATGAGCAGGGCGAACAGCACCAATGACAGAACCATGCGCACCGTCAGTGCCTTTACCATGCGCGTCGACGTTCCACGGTCACGCAGCAGAAAATACATGCCCGAGAACAGGCTGACGATGATGAGGGATAAAATCGCGAGTATGACGATTTCAGTAAACATGCAATATGCCGCAGTGTTGATGATCGGCTTGCGGCAAACTAACACGCGTTCATGCGCCTAGGCAAATGGCAATTCCGTCCCGGTTTGTGGCCGACGCTGGCAACGGCGGTGATGCTGGTGGTGCTGGTGACGCTCGGTTTCTGGCAATTGAGGCGTGCCGATTACAAGCGCATGCTGCTGGCGCAATATCATACGGCCAGCACGCGGCCGCCGGTTTCGGTCAACGCTTCGCTGGCCTCCGGCGGACTCGGGGCGCTCGGCCGTTACCAGCACGTACGCGCCGCTGGCCGTTATGACAGTAGTCGCCAGGTGCTGCTGGAGGATATGCAGCAGAATGGCCAGGTGGGCTATCAGGTGCTGACCCCGCTGCTGCTGGAACCCGGCCACCAGATCCTGCTGGTGAACCGGGGTTTCATCGCCCGCCGGGCGGACCTCAACAGCCTGCCGGATGTGCAAGTGGCAGACACGGACCGCAATGTCACTGGGGTATTGGGTATATTGCCGGTGCCCGGCATACGCTTGGGCAAAACCACGGTATCCGCGGGCTGGCCAAAACTGCTGCTGTATCCGCGTTACCGGAACCTGAAGGAACTGTACGGCAACCAACTTCTCAAGCCTGTGCTGCTGCTGGACAAGCATGACGCCGATGGTTTTGTGCGCGACTGGCAACCCAACATCGGCTTTCCACCGGTGCGCCATGACGCCTATGCACTGCAATGGTTTGCTATGGCTGTGGCGCTATTCATAATCTGGATCGTAGTAAACAGCAAACGGATCACACATGAGTGAAGCAGAAGAAACAGCACAGCCGGCCGCACGTCGCAGAAGGATGTGGGTGGTATTCGCGGTGCTATCCGTGGTTTTTCTGGCACCTTTCCTGATCGCCTGGATCTTGTATCTCAATATCAATCATTTCCATTTTGGCACCAACCAGCACGGCGAGTTCATAAAGCCCGCGCGGGAAATCTCGATTTCACCACTGCCCCTGCCGCTAACCGGCAAGAGTCTGGCGGTGGATTATTTCAACAACCATTTCACCTTGGTGTACATAAGCGCGGCCACCTGCAATGCAGATTGCGAGGAAGCCCTGTATCTGACCCGCCAGGTGCGTTACGCCATGGGCGAGAAGATCGAAGCCATCCAGCGTCTGTATCTGGTGGAGGGTACTCCCCAGAATCCCGGCAAACTGCAGCGCGAGCAGGCGGATGCCACCGTGGCCGATGTATCCGGGCCCGGCGGCGCGTCATTCATCCGGCAGTTCAGCCTGAATGGCAAATCAGCGCCACACGTGGGCAGGTACATTTATCTGGTGGACCCGCGCGGCTTTTACATCATGCGTTATTCCATCGCCGGAAAACCGGAAGGTCTGCTCAAGGATCTGCAGCACCTGCTGGGACAGGGCGGGGGTATGTAAGCCATGACGCGCAACTGGTATCTGTATCTGGCAATACTGGCGGCGGCGCTGGCGTTCGTGGTGATTGTGCTGGGCGCCTATGTGCGCCTTTCACAGGCGGGTTTGGGTTGCCCGGACTGGCCGGGCTGCTATGGTCATATGAGCGTGCCGGAATCGCATGCTGCGATTGCCAGTGCCGACGCTCGCTATACCGGCCGGCCGTTGCATCCTGCGCGCGCCTGGAAGGAAATGATTCATCGCTATTTCGCCGGCAGCCTGGCCGCATTGATCCTGATTCTGGCGGTGGTGGCCTGGTGGCGGCGGCGCCATGCAACCCAACCGGTGTTGCTGCCATCACTGGCGCTACTCACCGTTATATTCCAGGCACTGCTGGGCATGTGGACGGTGACCTTGTTACTGTTCCCGCCGGTGGTCATGGGCCATTTGCTGGGCGGGTATGCCACATTTGCAGTATTGATCCTGCTGGTTTTGCAGACCGGCGGTTACTTGCGTACCGGCGATGCTGCCGGCAGAACACTGCGCTGGATGGCTGCGCTCGCCCTGGTGGTGGTGCTGGCCCAGATCGCCCTGGGGGGCTGGACCAGCAGCAACTATGCGGGCATCGCCTGTCCGGATTTCCCCACCTGCCAGGGGCAATGGTGGCCAGCCATGAATTTTCACAGCGCCTTTTCCTGGCACGGTGTGGGACCTGACTACCAGGGTGGTATTCTCAGCGATCCTGCACGTATCGCCATCCACATGACCCATAGGTTGGGCGCCCTGGTTGCTTTCGTGCTGGTGTTAGCGACCAGCCTCATGTGCCTATTCAAGGGCCGCAGAACCGCCATCAAGGGCTTGGGAGTTTGGGCCGGTCTGCTGGTGATTTGCCAGGTGGCGATCGGCATCAGTATGGTGCACTTGGGCCTGCCCCTGGCGCTCACCGATGCCCATACCGGCGTGGCCGCGCTGCTGCTCGCCACGCTGGTGGCCATGAATTGGGCCTTATGGGTAAGTGGGTCAAACGCGCATGCTCCACGCCTTCAGAGATCCATATCAGCGGAATCCAAATGAATACCCGGGCCTCTGACATGGCAGCCATCAAATCCTCCCAGGCCGGCTGGCGGGATTTCTACGAGCTGGGCAAGCCCCGCATCGTGCTGCTGATCGTGTTTACCGCCGTAGTCGGCATGTTCCTGGCCGTGCCCGGCATGGTGCCACTCCGGCAGTTCCTGTTTGGCACCATCGGCATCGGTCTGGCGGCCTCCTGTGCTTCCGCCATCAATCATTTACTGGACCGGCGCGCAGATGCCGCCATGTTCCGCACCCGCCACCGGCCCTTGCCCCGCGGCCACGTCACCGAACGCCAGGTGATCGTCTACGCCATATCGCTAGGCGTACTTTCCATGCTGGTGTTACTGGTGTTCGTGAACTGGCTGACGGCGGTTCTGACTTTTGCCTCGCTCATCGGCTACGCCATCATCTATACGGGTTTTCTCAAGCGCGCTTCGCCGCAGAACATCGTGATCGGCGGGCTCGCCGGCGCCGCACCGCCGGTGCTGGGCTGGGCGGCGGTCACCAATCACGTACCCGCCGGCGCGCTGCTGCTGTGCCTGATCATCTTTGTGTGGACTCCGCCGCATTTCTGGTCGCTGGCCATCCACCGGCGTGAGGATTACGCCAAGGCCAACATTCCCATGCTGCCGGTGACCCATGGCGTGTCCTATACCGTGATGCAGATTATTCTCTACACGCTACTGCTGGTAGTGGTGAGCATATTGCCGTACCTCATCGGCATGAGCGG
>JAGWOR010000056.1 GCA_028870845.1 Gammaproteobacteria bacterium
CCTTCCGAGGACACCATGCAGGAACCGATGGGGTTGCGCGGCGTGCACACCGTGCCGAAGATGCTGCAGTCGGTGGGTTTCTTGGCGCCGCGGATGATGGCCGGGCACTGGCAGGCCTGGTTTTCACGCACCGGCTTTTGCACCAGGCCGAAGCGCCGCTCGGCGTCGAACTCGGCGTATTCCTGTTTGATGCGCAAGCCGCTGTAGGGCACGTTACCCAGGCCGCGCCACTCGAATTCCGGGCGCAGCTCGAAGACTTCCGCCACCAGCGCCTGGGCCTTGAGATTGCCGGCGCGGGTCACGCCGCGGGTGAATTCGTTTTCCACTTCGGCACGTCCCTGGTTCAGCTGCCGCACCAGCATCTGGATGGAGCGCAGCACGTCCAGCGGTTCGAAGCCGGAGATCACCACCGGGCGCTGGTACTCCTCGGCGAAATATTCATACGGGCGGCTGCCGATGATGGTGCTGACGTGGGACGGACCGATGAATCCGTCCACGCACACGCTGCCCAGTTCCCGCACCTCGGGTGAATCCAGGATGCTCTGGATGGCCGAAGGCGTGAGCACGTGGTTGCAGAACACGCTGAAATTTTTAAGCCCGCGGCGCTGTGCTTCGCGGATGGCCAGTGCCGTGGGCGGGGTGGTGGTTTCGAAGCCGATGGCGAAGAACACTACCTGCCGGTCCGGATTGCGCTCGGCGATTTCCAGGGCTTCAGTGGCCGCGTAAATCATGCGCACGTCATGGCCGGCGGCACGCGCCTTCAGCAGGCTGCGCTTGCGCGAGGCCGGCACCCGCAGCATGTCGCCGAAACTGGCCAGAATCAGATGCGGCTGATTGAGCAGCTCCAGCGCCATGTCCAGGCGCGGGATGGCCAGCACGCACACCGGGCAGCCTGGTCCATGCACCAGCTGGATGTTGGCGGGCAGGAGGTCATGCACCCCGTGACGGAAGATGGCATGGGTGTGCCCGCCGCAGAACTCCATGAGGTGATATTGCCGGCCGGCATGCACTTCGGCTGCGATGGCGTCCGCCAGCGCCCCGGCGGTGCGGCCGTCACGAAACTCGCGGATATACCGCATGCGGCGGTTCCCCGATGGCACCGGCGATTTCCGCGAACAGCGCCAGGGTTTTTTCGGCTTCCTCCACGTCCAGCCGGGCGATGGCGAAACCGGTGTGTACGATGACGTAATCGCCGACATTCACGCCATCCACCAGCGCCAGCGACACGCGGTTGCGTACCCCGCCCAGGTCGATGAGGGCGTTGTCGTCCTGCAGAAGTTCAACCACCCGGGCGGGAACGGCGAGACACATGGGTTAACCGGCCATCAGAGTTGTGGGAACATCAAGGCCGGCCCATCGGTAACGGGCCGGTAGTGCCGCAGCGATTCGCGTTGTGCAGCGCACGCTTCCCGCAGCCAACTGAGCCAGCCGTCCAGCTGGAGTTCACGTCGCGCGGAGGTGTGAATCACCGGGACCTCACGGCCCAGGGCGCGCACCGCGGCTTCCGCGGCGGTATGGTCAAAATCTTCCATGGCGCCCAGCAAGTCGCATTTGGACAGCAGCACCAGGTCGGCGGCCCGGAACATGACCGGATATTTTGCAGGTTTGTCGTCGCCTTCGGTGACGCTCAACAGCACCACATTGCGGTGCTGACCCAGATCGAAGCCCGCCGGGCACACCAGGTTCCCCACGTTTTCGATGAACAGCAGGTCGATGGCATCCAGATCCAGGGCATGCAGGGCCTTATGGATCAGATGGGCGTCCAGGTGGCAGGCGCTGCCGGTAGTGATCTGCACCGCCGGTATGCCGTGACGACGGATGCGTGCAGCATCGTTTTCGGTTTCCAGGTCGCCCTCAATGACGCCGATGCGCAATTCCCTGCCCAGGCGTTCGATGCTGGCCTCCAACAGGGCGGTCTTGCCGGCTCCCGGCGAGGACATGAGGTTGACGGCGAATACATTATGACGCTCCAGGTGTTCGCGGTTATGGGCCGCCTGCGTGTCATTCTCTGACATCAGGTTCTTGAGTACATTCACGGCAGTGACACCGTCGCTGCGTGGCTGCTGGGCAATATGCATATTGCCCGACGTCAGGTTACATCCGCAGGTTTCACACATGCTTGTACTCCTGGAGAAGTGGCTTCCGGCATCTGCGACGAACGCAGCAGTTCCACGCGTTCGAGAATCAGCTGGTCGCCTTCCACAAGGTCGGTGCGATAATCGCCACATACGTCGCACACCAGGCGCGCAGGCGTGGCCGCGGATTCGCGCCCGCAACTCCTGCAGCGTACCCGGATGCCGGTGGTTTTCATGACGAGTGAGGCGCAGGCGGCGGGCCCACCGGCGCGCGCCAGGTAAAAAGCCCGTTCCAATAATTCGGGCACCACGCCGGACAGTGGGCCAATACGTATCTGCACACGAGTCACCTGGTCAGCGGCCTGTGCATTTGCCACCGCCTGTACATGATCCAAAAGCGCCTGACAAACGGCTAATTCGTGCATGCTGTTTTCCAAGTGCCCGCTGCTGGTCAACTCCCTCGCTTCCGGGTCGAATCCACCATAGCAGCATTTCACCGGCGGGATTTGACCCAGATCAAGCCGCCAGCGGCTCTATACCACCTTGATCCGGTCAGCACCCGGTTTCTTGATATGGATCAAAACATTCCCGTACGAATGGGGTTATAAATTCCGACATTCTGTCGTCAGTCGGGATTCACCGATGCGGTTATCTACCCTGCCTAAACAGATAACTGTCGACGACCCCCTCGAGCAGAGGGCCGCCGTGGTTGTTCTGGGACTTGGCAATACCCTGCTGGGGGACGATGGTGTCGGTGTACAGGTGGTACAGCACCTGCAGGCCGGCCGCAGGCTGCCATCCGGAATACGCTTTTTGGATGGCGGCACCCTGAGTTTTTCCCTGCTGGAAGACATTGAAAACACCGACAGCCTGATCGTGGTGGACGCCGCGCAGTTGGGCGAGGAGCCGGGTAGCGTGCACATCTACCGCGACCTGGCCATGGACGAATTTCTGCGCAGCCGCCGCAGCAGTTCGGTGCATGAAGTGAGCCTGGCGGAATTGCTGGACATGGCGCGCCTCACCGGGCACCTGCCCGAGCGCCGTGCCCTGGTTGCGATCCAGCCGCAGCACATTGACTGGAATACCGAAGTGTCGCCGGATGTGCGCGGCGGCCTGGAAACCGCCTGCATTCATGTGCGGGCACTGATCACACGCTGGTCCATATGAGCGCGCGGCTTTCGGACATACCAGTGAAAATCGAGAACAGCGGCAACGGCACGGTCGGCGGCGGGCTGATCGCGATCCTGCGGGAAATTTCCGAAATGCTGGAGCGCCTGTCCCGCTATGACGACACCGCGGCCATCGACCTGCGCACCCTGCCGTTCAGCCCCGCGGATTACCAGCGGCTGCGCGAGTTCCTGGGCAGCGGCGAGGTGGAAATCACCCTCAAGGTGGACGGCACCTCGCGGGTGCGGGAGACCGGTTATGCGGGCGTGTGGTGGGTCGAGCACCGCAATCCGGACAACGAGCTCCTGGCCGAGCTGCTGGAAATCACCAATATCCCGGAAATCATTGTAACCAGCAGCGACGAGATCACGCGAAGCGCCAGCCAGCTTCGTGAACGTCTCGCGCTGCACAGCGCCGGAGGCAACACACCGTGACCACCGCAATCCGCGAGCAAACTGTCGGCGAGGTGCTGAGCGCCAATGGCGTCAGCCGCCGTACTTTCATCAAATTCTGCGTCTCGACCGCGTCTTTCCTGGCGCTGGCGCCCGGCATGGGCCAGGTGATCGCCAAGCAGCTGCTCAAGACAAAACGCCCGTCAGTGATCTACCTGTCATTCCAGGAATGCACCGGCTGCCTGGAATCGCTGACGCGTTCCTACACGCCCAGCGTGGAAAACATGATCTTCAACATGATTTCGCTGGATTACGACGACACCCTGATGGCGGCCGCCGGCAAGCAGTCCGAGGAAGCGCGCGATGCCGCCATCAAGGAAAACTACGGCAAATATCTGGTGGTGGTGGACGGGGCGGTGCCGCTGGGCAACGGCGGTGTATACAACACCCAGGGCGGCAAGAGTGCGGTGCAGATCCTCCGGGATACCGCCAAGGGCGCCGCCGCCATCGTGTGCGTGGGTACCTGTTCATCCTATGGCGGCCTGCCGTACGCCAATCCCAATCCCACGGGCGCCGTGCCGGTTTCGGACATCATCACTGACAAGCCCCTCATCAACGTGCCCGGCTGCCCGCCGATTCCGGCGGTGATCACCAGCACCCTGGTGCAATACGTGACCCTGGGGGTGCCGGCTCTGGACGCCCATCACCGGCCGCTGGCGTTTTACGGCAACACCATCCACGACCGCTGTTACCGCCGGCCATACTTCGACGTCGGCAAGTTCGCCAAGACCTTCGACGACGAAGGTGCGCGCAATGGCTGGTGCCTGTATGAACTGGGCTGCAAGGGTCCCACCACCTACAATGCCTGCGCCACGGTCAAATGGAACGAGGGCACGAGCTTCCCCATCGAATCCGGTCACCCATGCCTGGGTTGTTCTGAACCCAGTTTCTGGGACCGCAACGGCAGCTTTTACGCGCCGCTGGCCGCCGGCCTGATCGGCAGCCTGGCACCCGCCGGCGAAGCCGCGGGCGTGGGCGCCGCGGTCGGCATCGGCGCCGCCGCACTGTCGCGCCTGCGTAGCCGGGCGCGCACGCAATCACGTGCAGCCGAGAAGACTGCCTCGAAGGAGGACTGAACCATGGAACTGCTGGAATTTGCCCGTGGCCCGGCGCTCAAGGTGGCGCTGGTGGTGTTCTGTTTTGGCGTATTGTGGCGGCTGGTGGGAACGGTATTACTGCGTTATCACCGCCACCTGTCCGAGCCGCGCGATGGTTACTTTAAAGCCTTCATGCTGGGGTTGCTGGTGGGAGGCTCACGCTCCTGGCCGCATAAGCAGTACATCAAACGTACTGGTTACGGCGAAGCGCTGGGGTACGCCTATCACATCGGCCTGTTCATCGTAATCCTGTTCTTCGCGCCGCATGTGCTGTTCATCAAGAGCCTGTTCGGCGTCAGTTGGCCTACGCTGCCCAGCGGCATTGTCACCATCATCGCGGTGCTCACCTTCACACTGTTGCTGGCGGTACTGTTCAGGCGCCTGGCACACCGGGTGCTGCGCAGGCTGTCGAATTTCGACGATTACTTCAGCTGGTTCGTAACCACACTGGTGATCGTCACCGGCTTGATGGCCACCGCACATTTTGGCGCCCGTTACGAGACGCTACTGGCCTGGCACATCCTGAGTTTCGATCTGCTGCTGATCTGGTATCCGTTCGGGAAATTGATGCATGCGTTTTATATCTTCCCCTCCCGGATCATCAATGGTTACTTTCTGGCGCGTAAGGGAGCACCCTCATGAGTGCACAGTCCGTGAATACCACAACGGCCGGCAGGGTACGGGCGATGCCCGCCGATCTTCAGGGCGACCTCAGCAATCGGGCGCGGGTTGAGCGCGCCATGCAGAGTTTTGCTCTGGAATACGGTTCCCTGACTGCATTCAGGCTGGAGTCCTGCATCCATTGCGGAATCTGTGCCGATGCCTGCCATTACTACATCGCCACCGAAGATCCGCAGTACACGCCGATCCTGAAGGTGGAACCCTTCAAGCAGGCCTACAAGCGCGAGTCCGGCCCGTATGCGGTGTTTTTCAAGCTGTTCGGCCTGAAGCGTCGGGTAAGCGCCGATGAGCTGGAGAACTGGCAGCACCTGCTGTACGACAGCTGCAACATGTGCGGACGCTGCAGTCTTATATGTCCCATGGGCATCAACATCTCCGAGCTCATCGAACAGACGCGCCATGCCATGTTCGATGCAGGACTGGCGCCGGCAGAACTGTATGCCAAAGCCAAGCACCAGCAACACAGCGGGCAGCCGGAAGCATCCAAGGAACCTTACCGGGATATGTTGCTGGCTATTGGCCGCCAGTACAAGGTCGAGATTCCCATGGACAAGGACCAGGCCGAGGTCATGTTGTGCGTACCGCGCACCGACATCGAGCATTATCCAAAATCCGTGGCGGCGCTGGCACGTGTGATGCAGCACCTGGGCGTGAGCTGCACTTTCCGCAGCGACGGCCTGGTGGCGGAAAATTACGGCTATTACGCCGGCGGGCGCGAATGGCAACGCAAGATCAGCATGCGGCTGATCAATGAAGCCTTGGCCTGCCATGCCAAAACCCTGATCGTGCCGGAGTGTGGGCATGCCTATACGGCGCTGCGCTGGGAGGCGGCGGAACTATACGGCAAGCCGCTGCCGTTCCGCGTGCGGCACGTGACCGAGTACCTGGCCGGGCAGCTGCAGACCGGGCGCCTGAAACTGCGCAAGGCCGGCAATGGCGCGGTCACCTTCCATGATCCCTGCCAGCTGGTGCGCAAGGGCGGAGTGATGGATGCGCCTCGCCAGCTGATGCAGGCGCTGGGACTGGATCTGCACGAACTGGAAAACAACAAGGCATTCAGCTTCTGCTGCGGCGGGGGCGGGGGGGTATTGGATATCCAGCGCGCGGCGCCACTGCGCTACCGCGCCATGGAATCCAAGCTGCGCGAGGTGGATGACAGCGGGGCCCAGACCTTCCTCACCAGCTGTTCCGACTGCCGCGCCACTTTCGATGATGCCAAAGCACATTTCAACTGGGAACAGACGCCCCACAGCCTGTTGGAGCTGGTGGCCGACAACCTTGGATGACGCATAGAGGCCCGCCATGAACGCACAATCGAAGATCGTCGTAGATCCCATCACCCGCATCGAAGGCCACCTGCGCATCGAGGCGGAGATGAACGGCAACACCATTGCCCACGCCTCCAGCAGCGGCACCATGGTGCGCGGCATCGAAATCATCCTGCGCGGGCGGGATCCGCGCGATGCCTGGGCCTTCGCCCAGCGTATCTGCGGCGTGTGCACCCTGGTGCACGGCATCGCCTCGGTGCGCACGGTGGAGAACGCACTGAATTACGAAATCCCGCCCAACGCGCAATTGATCCGCAACCTCATGATCGCCGCCCAGTTCGTGCATGACCACGTGATGCACTTCTATCACCTGCACGCGCTCGACTGGGTGGATGTGGTATCGGCGCTCAAGGCCGACCCGCAAAAGACCTCGGCACTGGCGCAGTCCATTTCCAGTTATCCGCGCTCCTCGCCGGGGCTGTTCAGCGACGTGCAGCAGCGCGTCAAGAAGCTGGTGGAATCAGGGCAGCTGGGCATCTTCGCCAACGCCTACTGGGGGCATCCGGCCTACAAGCTGCCGCCGGAAGCCAATCTCATGGCGGTCTCCCATTATCTGGACGCGCTGGCCTGGCAACGCGAGGTATGCAAGCTGCACACCATCTTCGGCGGCAAGAACCCGCATCCCAATTTTCTGGTGGGCGGCACACCGGCGGCCATCAGCGTCAGCAACGGCGACGTCACCGGCGCCACCGCGGTCAACATGGTGGGTCTGTCCACGGTCGCCAACATCATCGGGCAGATGCAGGACTTCGTGAACCAGGTGTACCTGCCCGACACCCTGGCTATCGCCTCGTTCTACAAGGACTGGTTCACGCCAGGCCACGGCGAGGGCACCGGCAACTTCCTGTGCTATGGCGATTTCCCCGAGAAGGGTACTGCCGACCTGGCCAGCTACATGATCCCGCGCGGCGCGATCCTGAACCGCAACCTCAACGAGGTGCAGGACGTGGACCTGAACGCCGAGGACCAGATCCAGGAGTACATTGCGCATTCCTGGTACGACTACAGTGTCGGCAAGGACCATGGTCTGCATCCCTACCACGGCGAAACCAAGCTGGATTACACCGGCCCCACGCCGCCGTTCGAACACCTGGACACCCAGGCCTCCTATTCCTGGCTCAAGTCGCCACGCTGGCGTGGCCATCCCATGGAAGTGGGACCGCTGGCGCGGGTGCTGGTGCTGTATGCCAAGGGCAACGAAGCGACCCGCGAGCTGGCGCAGATGGCGCTCAAGAAGCTGGACCTGCCGCTGGAAGCCATGTTCTCCACCCTGGGCCGCACCGCGGCCCGTACCCTGGAAGCCAAGATCATCGCCGACTGGATGCCCACCTGGTACAAAAACCTGATGGCCAATATCGCCGCCGGCGACGTGCGCACCTTCAATGAAAAGCTATGGGAACCCTCCAGCTGGCCGAAGCACGCCCAGGGCGTGGGCTATACTGAAGCGCCGCGGGGTGCTTTGGCCCACTGGATCGTAATTGACGACGGCAAGATCAGCAATTATCAGGCGGTGGTACCCAGCACCTGGAATGCCGGCCCGCGGGATCCGGCCGGCAATGACGGGCCCTACGAGGCCTCCCTCAAGGGCCAGGTAATGGCTGATACCAACCAGCCGCTGGAAATCCTGCGCACCATCCACAGCTTCGATCCCTGCCTGGCCTGCGCCGTGCACATGGTGGATCCGGCGGGCGAGGAACTGCTCAAGGTGCGCGTCTGCTGAGAGGGCTGCATCATCAATAATTCCGATGCACGGGAAGCTTCACAGTCAACACCGCTGGCATCGGTGCTGCATTCGCTACGTCCGAACTTCCTGACCCTGCCGCCGGTATGCGTGTTGCTGGGCGTGGGAATCGCATGGCACTTGACCGGCCATTTGAACACACTGGATGTGGTGCTGGTACTGTTAGGCGCGCTGCTGGCCCATGCCAGCGTCAACCTGCTGAACGAATACCAGGATTTCACCAGCGGCCTGGACGCCATGACCGTGAAGACGCCGTTCAGCGGCGGCAGCGGCGCGCTGCAGGCCAATCCCCAGGCTGCGGCCCTGACGCTCACCGCCGGCGTCACCAGCCTGGTGTTCACCGGCGCCATCGGTTTCTATTTCCTCCTGGTTCACGGCCTGGCGCTGCTGCCACTGGGCGTGCTTGGCCTGGTGATTATCGGCATCTACACCAATTGGATCACGCGTTACCCGTTGCTTTGCCTGATTGCCCCGGGACTGAGTTTCGGGCCATTGATGGTCATGGGCACCGGCTACGTGCTCATGAACGGATACAGTTGGGCCGCGTTCCTGGCATCGCTCACACCGTTCTTCCTGGTGAGCGAACTCCTGCTCATCAATCAGTTTCCGGATGTGGAGGCGGACCGCAAAGTGGGTCGGCGGCATTTTCCCATCACCATCGGGCGGCGCGCCAGCGCCCTGATCTACGCCAACTTCCTGCTGCTGGCGTTCGTGCCCATCGCGGTCGGCGTGGCCATCGGCCTGTTCCCGCTTATGACCCTGATCGGGCTGGTTCCGCTGCTGGCGGCCCTGCCGCTGGCATACCAGGTGCTGCGCAAGGCCGAACAGCCCACAGCGTTGACGCCGTATCTGGGCATGAATGTGGGCGTGATCATGGCCACCATAACCCTGTTCGCGCTCGGCTGGTTTATCTAAAACGGTCTGGGTTTTTCCGGAGGCATCCTATGGAACTCAGTGTTGGTAAAATCCTGTTGATTTTGCTGGTTCTGATTCTGGTTTTCGGCACCGCCAAATTGCCCAAAGTGGGCGAAGATCTGGGCAAGGCGATCCGCAACTTCAAGAAGGCTTCCCAGGAAGCGGAAGATGACGCCAGCCGGCCGGACGAACACCACCGGTGATCAGAGCATGCCCGGGTCGAAGTCGCCGCGCCAGCGCGTGGGAGTGTGGACTCAGCGCGGCAAACTGATATCGGTACTTGGCTTGCTGCTGGCATTGGCCGTCACCATTTGGATGGTGCAGGCCGATGCTTCCGCTGCAGACATGGATTGGTCGAAGGCAGGAAGCTATGCACCCGCCAGCGCCGATGCCGCGCACGGCAAAGCTGTGGTGCAGGCCCGCTGCGCCCCTGCCACGGCGCAGACGGCAACAGCGGCAATCCCCAATATCCGAAGCTGGCCGGCCAGAATCCCTACTATATATATGCGCAACTCCAGGCGTTCCGCAGCGGGCAACGCAGTTCGGTGATTATGGCGGGCATGGTCGCCGTTCTGTCGGCGCAGGACGCCAATGACGCGGCTGCTTATCTCTCTGCCCAGACCCCGCAGCCGGATGTGGTCAACGACGCAAAACTGGCGGAAGCGGGCAGACGCATCTACTTCGCATCCCTGGGTCCCGGGATGATGAACACATGTGCGTCCTGTCGCCATGGCGGCCGACGGGGCGGGATGTCCATGATGATGGGTGGTATGGGCATGATGGGGCGAAGCACGGCCGGTACCGTGGCCATCCCCCGATTAAACGGCCAGCATGCGGCCTATATTCTTGACCAGCTTAACCGCTTCGCTTCCGGCCAGCGAGCCGGCAGTGTCTGCCCGACATGGCGTCGGCGCTGGACGAACAGCAACGCAAGGCAGTGGCCGAATACCTTGCAGGTCTCAAGTAGATTCCAAGCAACTCGGGCATGAACCCCCGGCGTTTCATTGGCCTGGGTTTGCGCTATAGACGGCCTGGGCGCGTTTCTCGAAGGCCGATACCAGTCCGTTGGTGAAGGTTTCCATCCAGGGTGCCAGCAATGCCGACAACGGCGCTGAATGGGTGCTGCACTCCACCTGGATGCGAACCAGACTACCCCGTTCCATGCGGATGAAATCCCAGGCGATCAGGAAACGGCTGAACGGCCCGCTTATGGATTCGATGCGGATCCAGTCAGGTCTGCGGTAGGTGGCGGTGGATTCGAACGAGAGGCTCATGGGCCCGATACGCAGCGACTGGCGCGCCTGGATCTGACCCGGCTGCCGTCGCATAACCCGCGCACTGAAATCCAGCGGCAGGAATTCCTGGTAATGCTCCACGTCGATTACCAGGTCGAAGATCTGTTCCGGACTATGCGGGAGGCGGCGTTCCAGGCTGCAGGACGGCATGTGTGCACGCCGCGGGGTTGAAGTGCAATCAGCTGAAGGCCGGGTGCAGCCGCGCGCCGCTCAGGATGCACCCTTGGCGGCTGCGGCCTGCCGGGCCTCGGCCTTCTTGATGGCCGCCGATACCTCCGGCGGCATGTACTTGGCATCGTGCTTGGCCAGCACCTGCTGGGCCGCGAACATGCCGCCCTTCTCCAGCCGGCCGTACACC
>JAGWOR010000015.1 GCA_028870845.1 Gammaproteobacteria bacterium
CGGGCGGCGGTGGCGCACGCGAGAGCGTGCCTGCCGCGCTCGGAACGACGGATTTGCCGGGCGCTGGGGATTCACCGGTCCAGCATTCGTTATGAGCCCGAACCGCGGGCCGATGAGGCGCCGCTCACCCAGGCGGTACTGCGCCTGGCGAGCCAGTACGGCCGCTACGGCTACCGGCGGGTCACGGCCCTGCTCAACACCGAGGGCTGGAGCGTCTCCCGGTACCGGATCGAGCGGATCTGGAAGCGGGAGGGGCTGAAAGTGCCTCAGAAGCAACCTCGGCGTAGACGCCTGTGGCTGGCGGACGGGAGCTGCATCCGCCTACGCGCTGAGTACAAGAACCACGTCTGGAGCTGGGACTTCGTCATGGACCGTACCCACGACGGGCGACCCATCAAGATCTTAGTGATTATCGACGAGTTCAGCCGCCGCTGCCTGGCACTCTACGCCGCCCGGCGCATCCGCAGCCACGAGGTACTCGAGGTGTTCGCCGACCTGATGCTGGAGCACGGTGTTCCCGACTACATACGAAGTGACAACGGCCCAGAGATGGTGGCAAAGAACCTGAGGGCCTGGCTCAAGGCCGTGGGCAGCGAGACGCTCTACATCATGCCGGGCAGTCCCTGGGAGAACGGTTACTGTGAATCGTTCAACGGCAAGCTCAGAGACGAACTGCTCAACGGCGAGATCTTCTACACCCTCAAGGAAGCTCAGGTGGTGCTGGAGATGTGGCGCAAGGAGTTCAACACCCGACGGCCGCACAGCTCGCTCGGCTACCGACCACTGGCACCCGAGACGTTCATGCCATCAATCCCACTACACAGACAGGAGGTGTGCGCGTAAACTCAGACTGGAACCTCAACCTGGACCAAATCGTTCAGGCCGGTCAATTCGGCAGGATACTGCTGCAGCCTGCGAAGGAGCAACGATGACCGTAGCCAAGCCAGCGATTTCCAGCCCTTAATCACCGGCGCTTTGGATTTGGATGGCGGCTCCGGATTGCGAACGCCGCGAACATGCGTCGGTTCGTCGCCAACATGCAGTCATTGGCCTGCGGATGGGATAACTGGCATGTTGTCAGTACTCTTGAAAGTACAGTTTATGATACTATTATTAGTACTTGAATTTCGTGGCCGGAGGCGGGCATGAGCACGATCAGCGCTAACAAACTGAAGACCAAGGGCGTATCGGCGATTGCCGAGGCGCTGACTGATGCGCCCGAGGCGGCCGTGTCTGTGCGCGGCAACAACCGCTTCGTGGTGATGGACATTGAGCACTATCACTACCTGCGCGAATGTGAGCTGGCGGCAGCCTTGGCCGAGAGTCAGGCCGATCTCGACGCCGGACGTTTCGTCGAGGAATCAGTTGGAGCGCACTTGAAGCGGCTGGCGAAGATCAAGTAGATGTATACGCTGGTCTTCACCGACCAGTACAACCGGCGTGCGGCGCGCTTTCTGAAGCGCCACCCGCAGGTGCGCGAGCAGTACCGCAAGACATTGCTGCTATTGCAAGCCAATCCGCATCATCCCTCGCTGCGCCTGCATGCCTTGAGCGGGCGGTTGACCGGGCTGCATTCGGTATCAATCAACTTGTCCTATCGCATCACGCTTGAGCTGATCATCCACGGCAAACGGATCGTACCGGTGAACGTAGGCGATCACGATGCGGTGTACTGACGAGGTGTCACGGGAACATCGAGCACGAATGACGATTTCTCCCAACAGCGGCAGGACGATTACTTCGGATACCTTGGGCTTCTATGTGCGGGATAAGGTGGAATCCGCACAGGTGTCCATGGATCGAATCAGCGAGATCGCAACCACATTGAATATCATCACCTACGATGCTGCCTACCTGGAGCTGGCGCTGCGTCGCCAGTGCAAACTGGCCACACTCGATCAAGCGCTGGTCGCGGCCGCCCGCCGCGCGAAACATCCGGTAGTGACTGGAACCGAATAATCCATCCACATGAACAACAATCCCCTGCAGATCGCCAGACAAAACCTGCTCGCGCCGGGCGGGCTTGACGAACAGGCCATCGCACGCACGCTTGACGGCATGCTGCGTTATCGCGTGGACGCGGCCGATCTGTATTTTCAGGCCACCCGCCACGAGACCTGGTCGCTGGAGGACGGCATCGTCAAGGACGGCAGCTACAACATAGAGCAGGGCGTGGGAGTGCGGGCTGTGTCCGGCGACAAGACCGGCTTCGCCTATTCCGACGAGATCGTGCTGCCGGCGCTCACCCGGGCCGCCGACATGGCGCGTGCCATCGCCAAACAGGGCGGCCGCCAGGGAATGCAGGCCTGGCATGGCCGCCAGATGCCGCAGCTGTACCTGCCCATGGATCCGATCGCCACGCTCCGGGACCAGGACAAGGTGGATTTGCTGATGCGCGTGGATGCGGAAGCACGCCGGCTGGACCCACGTGTCAAACAAGTCATGGTGAGCTTGTCCGGCGTGCATGAAACCGTATTGGTGGCCGCCAGCGACGGCACCCTGGCGGCGGATGTGCGGCCGCTGGTGCGCTTCAACGTCACGGTGATCGCGGAGCACCAGGGGCGCAGGGAGCAGGGTTACGCGGGCTGTGGCGGCCGTTTCGGCTATGAATTTTTCGCGAACCCGGAGCGCTGCTTCGATTATGTGCGCCAGGCGGTGCATACGGCGCTGGTGAACCTGGAAGCCGGACCGGCGCCGGCCGGCAACATGACCGTGGTGCTGGGGCCAGGCTGGCCCGGCATCCTGCTGCATGAGGCCATCGGCCACGGCCTGGAAGGCGACTTCAACCGCAAGGGCACTTCGGCGTTCGCCGGGCGCATGGGTGAAAAGGTGGCCTCGGAGCTATGCACCGTGGTGGACGACGGCACCCTCAAGGACCGCCGTGGTTCCCTGAACATGGATGACGAAGGCACCCCCACCCAGTGCACCACGCTGATTGAGAACGGCATCCTCAAAGGCTATCTGCAGGACAAGCTCAATGCGCGGCTGATGGGCATGGCGCCCACCGGCAACGGCCGGCGTGAATCCTTCGCGCACCTGCCCATGCCGCGCATGACCAACACCTATATGCGCGCTGGCAAGCACGACCCCCAGGAAATCATCCGCTCGGTGGAACGCGGACTGTACGCGGTTAATTTCGGCGGCGGTCAGGTGGACATCACCAACGGCAAATTCGTATTTTCCGCCAGCGAAGCCTATCTGATCGAACACGGCAAGATCACCCGGCCGGTGCGCGGCGCCACGCTCATCGGCAATGGCCCGGACGTGCTCACGCGGGTATCCATGGTGGGCAACGACCTCAAGCTGGATGACGGGGTGGGCACCTGCGGCAAGGACGGCCAGAGCGTGCCGGTGGGCGTCGGCCAGCCGACCCTGCGGGTGGACGGACTCACGGTGGGCGGTACGGGCTGAGAGCCGGGGGCATTCGCTACCGGCTGACTTGTTTACGCCGTCGGTACTTGTCGGGTTGGCGGCTGTTTTTTAATCATCAACCAGGCCTGGAAATTTCTTGAGACAGGCAGCCAGCTGTTTGCGTGTCTTGCACACAAGCGTGGCGTGACCCAGCTTGCGCGCCGGGCGCGGCTGTTTGCCGTAATCGTGATAATGGGCGCCAGGGATTTTCAAGACCGCATCCCTCTCCGGCATCTGACCGATGAAATTCACCATGGCCGAAAAGCCGGTGGTCGTGGTGTCACCCAGCGGCAAATCCAGCAGCGCGCGCAGGTGGTTTTCGAACTGGCTGGTCACCGCCCCTTCGATGGTCCAGTGCCCCGAATTGTGGACGCGCGGCGCGGTCTCGTTGGCGATCAGCTGTCCACGGCTGACGAAAAATTCTATGGTGAACACGCCGGCATAATCGAAATGCCGCATGATGCGCAGCGCGTGTTTTTGCGCCAGTGCCTGCAGTTTTTTGTCGTGATAGGGCGCCATGGAAATGCGCAGAATGCCGTCACGATGCCGGTTTTCAGCCAGCGCATAGAATGCGGTTTGCCCGCTGCGGCTGCGCACACCGATGATGGAAACCTCGCGGCTGAACTCGATGAATTGCTCCAGGATCAGCGGCACGCCGCCCAGGGCATTGAAGGCGCTGCCCAGTTCCGCCGGACTGCGGATGAAACGCTGGCCACGGCCGTCATAACCCAGGCGCCTGGTTTTTAGCACTGCCGGATAGCCGATTGCCTGAATGGCTTCCTCCAGCTCGGGCATGCTGTCCACGGCCCGATAGCGGGCGGTGGGGATGCGCAGTTCCTGAAACAGTTCTTTTTCCAGCAGCCGGTCCTGGCCGGTGGCCAGGGCTGCCACCGGCGGCAGGAAGGTTTTGCTTTTGGGGATATCCCCAAGGGCATCCACCGAAACGTTTTCCACGTCATAGGTGAGCAGATCCACGGAGGCTGCCAGTTCAGCAAGTTTCCTTGGGTCGTTGAATTCTCCGGGAATGATGCGCGCCACCTGGCCACCAGGTGAATCCGGGCTTTTGTCCAGGAACACGAACTGCAGCCCCAGGGGATAACCTGCCAGGGCCAGCATGCGACCCAGCTGGCCGGCACCGACAATTCCAATGGTTTTAACCGCGGCGGCACTCACCGGCGGCTTGGCTTTACTGGTCTGCATCACAGTTCCATTCCATATGCCGGAAGTTGTGCCATGACTGGAATGCGGGCTTGCACGGCATGCGGATTACTTGGACGGATCGGGATTATTGAGCACCGCTTCAGTCTGTGCGCGACGATACGCCTCCAGGCGCTGGCGGATATCTGCATGTTTGTTGCCGAGGATGGCGGCTGCCAGCAATGCGGCATTCACCGCGCCGGAATCGCCGATGGCCAGCGTGCCCACGGGGACGCCGGCCGGCATTTGCACGATGGACAGCAGCGAATCCACGCCCTTGAGGGCCTTGGATTTCACCGGCACGCCCAGCACCGGCAGGATGGTTTTGGCTGCCGCCATGCCGGGGAGATGCGCGGCGCCGCCGGCGCCGGCGATGATCACTTCCAGGCCGCGGCCGGCGGCGCTGGAGCAATATTCGTACAGCAGGTCCGGCGTGCGATGCGCCGACACCACCCGTTGCTCGAATGGTATGCCCAGCTGATCGAGAGTTTTGGCGGCATGCTCCAGGGTCTCCCAATCGGACCTGGAGCCCATGATGAGGCCGACGAGGGGTTTCATCTCGATATTCTACCCGTTGCCGCCGGGCTGAGAAACCGGGCTTGCGCGATCACAGGAAGCCTTGCAGGTAACGGAACAGCTCCCTTGCGCGGCGTGGCTGCTGCACGCCGCCGGCATCCTTGACGGCATCGCGGAGCAGGCGCCGCAGATGCTGGCGGTCCGCCTGGGGAAACCGCAGCAGAAATTCAGCGAGCGCGGCATCACCCTCGGCGAGCAGGCGGTCACGCCAGTACTGGCACTGGTGAAACCGGGCTTTGGAGAGATTATCAATACCGGCAAATTCTTCCAGTTTGGCGCGCAAGGGTTGTGGGTCGATGTCGCGCATCAGGCGCCCGATGTACTGGCGCTGGCGTTTCAGGGCGCCGCGTGCGCTTATGCGCCTGGCGTCTTCGATGGCATTCCGCAGGTTGTCCGGCAAGGGCATCAGGTCAAGCTGGCTTTTGGGCAGCGCCATGAGGCGTTCGCCCAGTTTTTGCAGTGCTTCCGCCGCGCGCTTCACCTGTGTGCGGCTGCGCTCTTCGGGCATGTGGTCGTTGTTGTCCATGGGGTTACAATGCGCGTTTTCCGGAAGTTCTAATTATGCACGTCAAGCGCATTCCCGACACCACGGCGTTGAAGCAGGCGGATCTTGAAAACCTGGTGACCGGGATATTGGTCGAAGCCCGCAAGCTAGGCGCCAGCCAGGCGGAAGCCGGCGCCAGCATGGATTCTGGCCTGACGTTGACGGTGCGCTTGGGTGATGTGGAAACTCTCGAATACCAGCGCGATTGCGGTCTTGGCATCACCGTGTATTTCGGCGGCCGCAAGGGTACGGCCAGCACTGCGGACCTGTCCAGCAAGGCTGTGGAAGAAGCGCTGCGCGCGGCGGTCAGCATTGCGCGCTACACCGCCGAGGATGAATGTGCGGGACTGGCGGACGCAACGCTCATGGCGCGGGATATTCCGGATCTGGACCTGAACCATCCCTGGACGCTGGCGCCTGATGCTGCCATTGAGATCGCGCGCACCTGCGAGGAAGCGGCGCGTTCGTTTGACCGCCGCATCGAAAATTCCGAGGGCGCCACCGTCGGCACCCATCAGGGCATGCGGGTGTACGGCAACAGTCACGGTTTCATGGGCGGATATGCCAGTAGTGCGCACAGCCTGACCTGTTCGGTGATCGGCCGCCAGCAAGACAGCATGCAGCGCGATGATTGGTACACCGCGGCGCGCGACCCCCTGGACCTGGAATCGCCGGAGTCCGTGGGCAGGAAGGCCGCGCAACGCACTGTGGCCCGGCTGGGGGCGCGCCGGCTCACCACCCGCGAAGCGCCGGTACTGTTCGCCCCTGATATGGCACGTGGGTTGATCGCGCATTTTCTCAGCGCCATGCGCGGTGCTGCCCAATACCGGCAGTCATCGTTTCTGCTGGGGGCGGCCGGTAAGCCGGTGTTTCCTGATTTCATGCAGCTGTCGGAACGCCCGCACCTTAAAAAGGCGCTAGCCAGTGCAGCTTTCGACAACGAAGGCGTGGCCACTCGCGATGCCGAGATCGTGGACCGGGGGATTGCCGCCAGCTATCTCCTGGACAGCTATTCGGCGCGCAAGCTCAAGCTCGCAAGCACCGGGCATGCGGGTGGAATACGCAACCTCCTGGTTAAACCGGGCAAACACGACTACTCGGGGCTACTGCATCAAATGCATACCGGGCTGGTGGTCACGGACCTGATGGGACAGGGAGTGAATCCGGTCACCGGTGATTACTCCCGAGGCGCCTCCGGTTTCTGGGTCGACAAGGGCGAGATCGCCTATCCGGTGGAGGAGATCACCATCGCCGGCAATCTCAAGGACATGTACCGAAATATCATAGCGGTGGGCAACGACGTGGATGAACGCTCAGCGATCCGTACCGGTTCCATCCTGATCAGCAGTATGACAATCGCGGGTGAGTAAGCTGCGAGTGTTGCCGGATGAATATCAACTTGCCAGGAATTATTGCTGCGCAAGTGCTGCGAAGCGCAATCTTGAATTTTGTTATTTTGTCGTGCTGTAGAAAATAACAACGACAGGCTGACGGTAGCGAATCACGAGGGTAATGTAGTGGTGAAGATTTTCACGGGCAAATAACACATGACGTTTACCATCATCGTGCATGGTGGGGCCGGAGCGGTGGATCCGTCCTCCCTGGAAACTCGCAGGCAGGGTTGCCTGGCCGCCGCGCAAGCCGGTTTGCGCATCCTTGCGGCTGGGGGTCTGGCACTGGATGCGGTGCAGGCGGCGGTGGTGGCGCTGGAGGACAATCCGCTGTTCAATGCCGGTACCGGTTCGACCCTGAACCGCGAAGGTCTGGTTGAGACCGATGCGGCCATCATGGATGGCAGCAATCTGCGCGCCGGCGCAGTGGCGGCTGTAAGCGGCATCCATAATCCCATCCAGCTGGCGCGCGCGGTCATGGAGCACAGCCCGCACGTGTTGCTGGCGGGCGAGGGAGCCTATGTTTTTGCCAAGCACCACGGTGTCGCCACTTGTAACCCGGATGAACTCATCGTGCCCGCGCAACGCAACCACTGGCATGAAAAACACGGCACTGTGGGCGCGGTGGCGCTGGATACCCATGGCCGGCTGGCATCCGCCACCTCCACCGGCGGCGTATTCGATAAATTGCCGGGGCGCATCGGCGACACGCCGCTGATCGGCTGCGGCACCTATGCAAACCTGCAGGCAGCCGTTTCCTGCACCGGCCTGGGTGAAGACATTACGCGCACCACACTGGCGCGCCATGCCGCCTATCTGGTGGAGCAGGGCATGATGGTTGCTGAGGCGGCGGCACGCGCGATCAGTGAATTCAGCGCCGCCACCGGCAGCGAAGCCGGCCTGATACTGGTGGACCGGTCCGGCAGAACGGCGCATGCGCGCAATACCAGCAACATGCCGGTTTGTGCCATGCATGCCGATGGCCATACGGATCTGCAAAGCTGATCATAGAAAGTCTTATATCCAGCCGCATTGCCTGCAGCTTTTCTCGTCTAAACTCAGTAAGCAGGAGTAATACAAGCAATGCGGGGATAATGGGCGTACGTTACATATTGTTTTCGATCTCCCTTGCGGTGTTCACCGGCGCATTCTGCTGGCTGCTGACATGGCCGCTCATGTCGGTTGCGCCACGCCTGCGGTTTAAACCGGCATTTCCGGATTTGGTCCTGAACGGCTTCGCGGAGCACGCCCGCCTGCGTTTGCAACGGTGCGAGAAACACCTGTACCTGCTCACATATACCGCGATCATCACTGCTGCGGCATTTTTGTTGCTGTGGTTTTTCGGCAGGCCGGCGGTTCGCGGCTGGATTGCTGTTCTCGCCTTCAGCATCGCCTGTATGCTGGCGGTGGCCTGGGTCGCTTTCACTGTGCTTCAGATTCGCAACTGGAGCGATTTGCGTTTCACGGCGCGCGCGGACGCGGTTATGGGGACAGCGCTCGCCAGGCTGGCACTGCAGGGTCAGCGTGTTTTTCACGGCATGTCGGTAGGAGATATACGCATCGATCACGTGGTTGCCGGCCCGCGCGGCGTGTTCGCGGTGAAAGTCGTGGCACGCCGGGTGCAAAACGAAAGCGGCATGGTGCGGCTGAGCGAACGCAGCCTGAAATTCGATGACGGCACCTGGCTGACTGACCCGCTCGCCGAAGTAGAGTTATGTGCGCGCCTGCTGGGTAAAATTGTCAGCCGGGTAGCAAAACATCGCCTGACCGTCCGGCCGGTATTGGCTGTGCCGGGGTGGAACGTGGCTCCCGTCAACGACGGCGACCTCTTGCTTCTGAATGAAAAAAATGCCGTAATGCTGCCCGGCTGGAGCCGGCCCGCGGATCATCTGATGGAACAGGACATTGCCGAGCTGCACGAGCGGCTGGTGAGGCTGTGCGTCAACCGCTATTGGTAGGCTTTACTTAGAATTCAGATACCTCCTGGAATATTTGAATCACATGGATAGGATTGCCGGCAGACTGGCCGGAATTTTGTTACCTGCGCCCGTTGAATGTGGGCCTTTGCCTGTACAACCACTGGAGATCCACCATGCGCATTTTACGCCATGCTGTCGTGACGATATTGGTGTTGTTGCTGGCGGCGCCGGCTTTTGCCGCCGCCACCCAGCCGTCCAAAGGCAATAGCCTGCTGCAGGCATTGCAATGGCGGCTGATCGGACCGTTTCGCGGCGGCCGTTCAGTGGCGGTGGCGGGCGTAGCCAGTGAACCGTACACCTTCTATTTCGGCGGAGCTGGCGGCGGAGTGTGGAAAACCACCGATGGCGGTATCCACTGGCGGAACATATCCGACAAGTTTTTCAAGACCGCACCGGTGGGGGCGCTGGCGGTAGCGCCTTCGGATCCCAACGTTATATATGCCGGCATGGGTGAATCCTTCATTCGCGGTGACATGATTACCGGCGACGGAATCTACAAATCCACGGATGCGGGCAAGACCTGGGAACACATGGGACTGACTGACACCCGCGTGATCAGCGAGATCGTGGTGGATCCGAAAGACTCCAATAGCGTGTACGTCGCGGCCCTGGGTCACGTATTCGGCCCGAATCCGCAGCGCGGCATATACAAATCCACTAATGGCGGAAAGACCTGGGAAAAAGTGCTGTACAAAAACGATCAGACTGGCGCCGCCGACATAAGCATCGATCCGCACAATCCACGCATCCTGTTCGCCTCCCTGTGGCAGGCGTCGCGCCGCCCCTGGATGATGTCCAGCGGCGGTCCGGGCAGCGGCCTGTACAAGTCCACGGATGGCGGCGAGACCTGGACGGACATTTCCCATAACCCAGGCCTGCCGGTGGGCATCCTGGGAAAGATCGGCGTGTCGGTATCGGGCGCCGACCCCAACCGTGTGTATGCCATTATCGAAGCCAAAAACGGCGGTGTATTCCGTTCCGACGACGATGGCGCCACCTGGCAGCGTCTGTTCCATGGGTCGGAACTCACCCAGCGCGCCTGGTATTACATGCGCATCTACGCAGATCCCAAAAACGCCGATGTGGTGTATGCCCCGCAGGTGGACGGGCTGTTCAAGTCGGTGGATGGCGGCGCCAGCTTCAAGCCGCTGGATACGCCTCACGGTGACAATCACGTGATGTGGATCAGCCCCGTGAATCCGCAGATCATGGTGGAAGGCAACGACGGCGGCGCCACGGTGAGCTATGACGGCGGCAACAGCTGGAGCAGCGAAGACAACCAGCCCACGGCAGAAATTTACCATGTGACCCTGGACAACCAGTTTCCATACCACATCTACGGCGCTCAGCAGGACAACAGCACCATCGACATCGCCAGCCGCGGTGAAGGCGGCGGCATCGGTCTGCGTGACTGGCAGCCCTCCGCCGGTGGCGAGAGCGGCTGGGTGGTGCCGGACCCCGACAACCATTGCGTGGTCTACGGCGGCGGCTACAGCGGACTGCTGGAGCGACTCAACCACTGCACGCAGCAGGTGCGCCTGCTGGATCCATGGCCCAACAATCCCATGGGTCACGCGGCCGCCAATATCAAAGAACGCTTTCAGTGGACCTATCCGATCCTGGTGCCGGCCAACGAGCCGCACACCATCTACGTGGGATCGCAATACGTGCTGCGCAGCCGTGATGACGGCATGAGCTGGCAGACCATCAGCCCGGATCTCACCCGCAATGACAAGGCCAAACAGGCTGCCTCCGGCGGGCCGATCACCAAGGACAACACCTCGGTGGAGTATTACGACACGGTGTTCGCGCTGGCGGAATCGCCGGTCAAGGCCGGGGTGCTGTGGGCCGGTTCCGATGACGGCCTGGTGCACGTTTCCACCGACGACGGCGCCCACTGGCAGAATGTCACGCCCAGGGGCCTGCCCGAGTGGAGCACCGTCTCCATCATCGAGCCATCGCATTTCGATGCTGGGAGCGCTTTCCTGGCCGCCTACCGCTACCGGCAGGATGATTTCCATCCTTACCTGTTCAAGACCAGTAACTACGGCAAGAGCTGGACGCGCATCGACAACGGCATTCCAGCGGATGAACCCAGCTTGGTGATCCGCCAGGACACCAGGGATCCGAACCTGTTGTTCGCAGGCACTCAGCGCAGCGCATACGTATCCTTTGACGGCGGCGGCCGCTGGCAGTCGCTGGCGCTCAATCTTCCGGCGCTGCAGGTTTCCGACATGGCCATCCAGAGCAGCGCCGATGACCTGGTGATCGCCACCCATGGCCGGGCTTTCTGGGTGCTGGACAATCTCGGCGTACTGCGCCAGCTGGCAACGGCGCATGCCGGCGAAACCCGGCTGTTCGCATCAGAACCCGCCTATCTGCTTGCGGGTGGCGGCTTTGGCGAAGGCCCGGGAGACAACCAGGGTCAGAATCCGGCCAATGGCGCGGTCATTTTCTATAACCTGAAATCGGCCCCAGCCAAGGATGCGCCCGCGACCCTGACCATCCTGGATGCCCAGGGCCATCAAATCCGCCGGTTCAGCAGCGCCACGGACGCCAGCGGCAAGCCGGTGAAAGCAGAAACCGGCTTCTATAACCAGGCAAAACCGCAGCCCGGCCAGCTGCCGGCCAAAGCCGGCATGAATCGCTTTGTATGGGATCTGCGTTACCCGGATGCCACTCACGTGCCCGGTGCGGTGCTGTGGTTTGGCAGCATGCGCGGCCCCAAGGTGCTGCCCGGCGACTACACCTTGAAACTGGCAGTAGACGGCGACACCTATACGCAGAGGCTGACGGTGGTCAATGATCCCCGTTCCAAGTTGAGTGCCACTGACATGGCGGCGCGCCAAGGGCTGCTTATGCAGATCTACGCCAAGCTGGACCAGACAGACAAGGCCATTAACGGCCTGCGCAGCCTGCGGTCCCAGATTGAAGACCTGGAAAACCGTTATGCCAAATCCGCTCAGGCAGCGGCGCTGAAAAACGACGCCAAACCCATCCTCGATCAGCTGACCGGTATTGAGGACGCGCTCATCCAGAGCAAAGCTCACGCCAGCGAGGACGTGCTCAACTATCCGATTCGCTTGAACAACAAACTCGCGGCGCTCATGACCAGCGTGGAGTTCAGCAACTCACGGCCCACGGCCCAGGCCTACGCGGTGTTCAAGGAGCTGACGGAGCAGACCGATGCGCAGCTTGCGCGCTGGCAGGATGTGAGTAGACATGATCTGCCGGCGCTTAACCAGAAGATCCAGGCGCTTGAGTTACCGGTGATCTACCTGAAACCGGATTGACGGCAGCGGGCGACTTTGAGCGGACAGTGGTGCGTAGGTCTTATGCACTACTTCTGCCCGAGGTTCGCCTGTAGAAAGCCGATGGCTTCCTGCCAGGCCAGTTCCGCGGCCTTGGGCGCATAGTTGGCGCGTTCCTCGCACAGGAAGGCATGGCCTGCGCCAGGGTAGACTGAAAGCGTATAACGCTTTTTCGCTGCCGACAGGGCTTCGGCCACGCGCGCATGTTCCGACGGAGGGATGCCCGTGTCGTCGGCGCCGTAACCCAGAAAAATCGGCGTCTGCATCTTGTGGGCCTCGCCGATGGGCGGGGTGCGGCCGAAGCGGTCCTTGCCGCCCTCGGGTGAAATGCCGCCGCCATAAAAGCCCACTGCGGCTTTCAACTGATCCGGAAAACGGCAGTTGGCATAAAAGGCAAAACGCCCGCCCATGCAGAAGCCGATAATGCCCAGCCGGTTCCGATCCACTTGCTTCTGCTGCTGCAGCCAGTCGAGAGTCTGGCCGATCTCGTTCAATACCTGGTCGTCACGGATGGTGGGGATCTTGGCCATGACCTTGTCCATGTCCGTGTAGCTGATCACTTCGCCGTGAAAGATGTCGGGTGCCGCGGCTACGAATCCGGCTTTGGCAAGGCGCCGGCACACACCCTGGATATGGCCGGTGATTCCATAGGCCTCCATGATCACCACCAGGCCGGGAAATGGCCCGCTGCCGTCCGGGTGCGCGGCATAGGCATTCAGCTTTGCATTGATTTGTGTGTTAGTTGGCGTGTTCATGGGATACCTCCAGTCGATTCAGGCAGTGATCAACCGCCTGCTTGCGGTTCCGGTGTCTCGGATTGCGCAAGACGGCTGCGTTTACGCACGCGCTCGCTCAAATGTTCCATGGCCACATAGAAAGCCGGCGTGATGTACAAGGTCAGCGCCTGGGAGAACAGCAGCCCTCCCACCACCGCGATGCCCAGCGGCCGGCGGGTTTCGGCGCCCTGGCCGGCGCCCAGGGCGATGGGCAACATGCCAAAGATGGCGGCCATGGTGGTCATCATGATGGGACGGAAACGCACCATACAGGCCTCGATGATGGCATCCCGGGCGTTCAGCTGCTGTTCGCGTTTCATCTGGATGGCGAAGTCCACCATGATGATGCCGTTTTTCTTCACCAGCCCCACCAGCATGATCAGGCCCACGAAACTGTAGATGTTGAGATCCTGGTTGAACAATATGAGCGACAGCAATGCGCCCACCATGGCCAGCGGCAGGGCCGTGAGGATGGTGATGGGATGGATGAAATGCTCATAGAGAATGGCCAGCACCATGTAGATGACCAGGATGGTGACGATCAGCAGGATCGGCAGGTCTACCAGCGATTGCTGGAAAGTGGCGGCGTTGCCGGCGAAGGTCCCGGTGATGTCCGCCGGTAGTTTGGCGCTGGCCAGCGCCTCAATCCTCTGGGTAGCGTCACCCAGCGAAACTCCAGGCGCCAGGTTGAAGGAAAGATCCACCGAGGGCAGCTGTTGATAGTGGTCCACCTGCAGCGGACCCACGCCGGGAGTGATGGTGGCCACGCTGGACAGCGGCACACTGGTGTTGTTGGCGCCGCGCACATACAGGGCATCGAGGGCCGCCATGTTGGTCTGATATTGCGGCGCCAGCTGCAGGATGACCCAGTACTCGTCGGTCGAGCCATAGATGGTGCTGACCTGGTTGCCGCCGTAGGCGTCGTAGAGAGCCGACTGGATTTCATCCGCGGTAACACCCAGCGCCGAGGCCTTGTCACGCAGGATGTGCACGTTGATCTGCGGGTTGTTTAATTGCAGATCGCTGTTCACATCCTGGATGCCGGGCACCTGCTGCAGTAACGGCAGAAATTTGACCGCCGCCTTGTCGAGCGTGTCCACATCCAGTCCCTGGATTACGTAGTCATAATTGCTGCTGCCGCCATAACCGCCGATGCGGATTGCCGGCGGGTTGGTGAAGTACACCTGCATGTTGTGTACCGGCGCCACCGCTTTGCGCAGCTGCTGGATGACCTGGTCGGCGGTGGCGTGACGCTGGTCAAAGTCTTTAAGCATGATGATGATGCGGCCGATGTTGCCGCCGGCTGCACCGCCCTGTCCCTGTCCGGCGCTGGAGATGGCGCGTTCCACATTGGGATTTTTGCGCACAATATCCGCAACCCGGTTCTGGAGTTTTACCAGTTCTGGAAAAGTGATGCCTTCGGGCGCTTGGGTGCTGCCGATGATCAGGCCGGTATCCTCCGTAGGAATGAAGCCCTTGGGAACCACCGCGAAGAAATAGAACGTGAGCACCAGCATGGCTCCGGCCACCACCAGCATGGTGCGCCAGTGGTCCACGGACCAGGCCAGACTCTTGCCGTAAGCTTCGCGGGATTTGTTGAATGCCGATTCCAGTGTGCGATACAGACGGCCGTGCTGGGGACTTTCTTTGAGAAACCGGCTGCACAGCATGGGCGTTAGGGTGAGCGATATGAATCCTGATATGAGGATGGCGATGGCGACCGTGACGGCGAATTCGCTGAACAGGCGCCCGAGCATCCCGCCCATGAGCAGGATGGGCAGGAATACCGCCACCAGCGACAGGGTCATGGATACCACGGTGAAACCGATTTCCTTGCTGCCGATCAGCGCCGCGCGCATGGACGGCTCGCCTTTCTCGCGGTAGCGCACGATGTTTTCCAGCACCACGATGGCGTCGTCCACCACGAAACCCACGGCCAGGGTCAATGCCATGAGCGACAGGTTATCGATGCTGAATCCCGCCAGCTTCATGATGGCGAAAGTGCCGATGATCGAGGTGGGCAGCGCCAGGGCGGAGATGATGGTGGCGCGGATGTTGCGCAGGAACACAAAGATCACGCCCACCACTAGGATAATGGCCATAACCAGGGCCAGCTTCACGTCGTCGATGGTGCTGGCCACGAAAGCGGCATGGTCGTGGAACAGCTGCACTGTCGCATCCCCGGGCGCTTCCCGGGTAAGCTGAGGCAGCAGTGCGTTCACCGCCTTGGATATGGCCACAGCATTGGAGCCCGGCTGGCGCTGTACGGAAAGCATGATGGAGGGCCGCAGCTTGCCGTTGTCCACAGCCTTATCGAAGATCTCGGTTATCTGCTTGTTGGCCTGTATGCTGTTGATGGCTTCGCCCACATCCGAAAGATGCACGGGCGCACCGTTCTGGTAGGCAACCACCAGATTGTTGTAGGCCGCGGCATCATCCAGCTGGCCGTTGGCCTGGACCGTATAAGTGCGGGTGGCGCCGTACAGCGTGCCGGAAGGCAGATTGGTATTGCCGCTCTGCACCGCCTGCGCCACCTGGGTGATGGTCAGGTTGCGGGCCGCCAGGGCGTAGGGATTCAGGTACAGCCGCACTGCATATTTCTGGGCGCCGAACACGTTCACCTGGGCCACGCCGGGGATCATGGAAATCTGCTCGGCTATGCGGGTTTCTGCGTACTCGTCCAGCACCGGCATGGACACATTGCTGGCGGTCATGCCGATGAAAATGATGGGTGAGTCTGTGGGGTTCTCCTTGTGCAGGCTCGGCGGCTGCGGAAGATTGGCCGGCAGCCGGTTCATGGCCTGGGAAATGGAAGTCTGCACGTCCATGGCGGCATCATCGATATTGCGCGACAGGTCGAATTGCAGGGTAATGGATGTACTGCCCATGGTATTCACAGAGCTCATGGAAGTGAGCCCGGAAATGGTCGAGAACTGGCGCTCCAGGGGGGTAGCCACAGAGGCTGCCATGGTTTCCGGATCGGCGCCCGGCAGGCTGGCGTACACGCTGATGGTGGGGAAGTCCACGTTCGGCAGTTCACTGACCGGGATTGTGAAATAGGCCACCATGCCGAAAATCAGCAGAGCCGACATCACCACCGTGGTCATGACTGGCCGGTGGATGAATGGTGCGGATGGATTGATGTTCATTGCGGGTGTGCGCCGGACGCTGCGGGTTGCGCGGTATTGAGTATCACCGGTACGTCATTTTTCAGGGACCTGGGCACGTGGGTGACTACCAATTCTCCTGCCTTGAGTCCCTTGGAGATCACAGCCAGGTCGCCGATCTGCCGGTCCTGGGTAACCGGTACGATCACCGCCTTGTTATCGACCACCGTATAGACGAAATTGCCGTTCTGGCCGGCTTGCACGGCGGAGTCCGGTATCACCAAAGCATTCGGTTGGATTGTGAGCTGGATGGTTACGCCTACATACTGGCCGGGCCACAACTGCACGCGCCGGTTGGGAAGCTCCGCCTTGAGCATTACCGTGCCGGTGTCGGTGTTCACGGTGTTGTCGATGAACACCAGCTGGCCGACACCTAAATCACCGGTGCCATCCTCGTGGGTGATATACACGCGGATGGAATTTGCGGCGTCATACTGGCGGACTTCTGGCAGCTCCTGTTGGGGGATGTTGAACTGCACCAGAATCGGCTGCATCTGATTGATGGTGACCAATGGCGTAGCGCTGCTGGGGCTGACTACGTTTCCGGCTTTCACCGTCAAATTACCTGTGAGGCCGTCGATTTGCGAACGGATAACGGTGTAGGAAAGATTGATCTGCGCCTGCTGCAGGGCCGCTTGAGCCTGGGTGGCAGCAGCCACGGTGCTTTCATAGGTCTGCGGTGAAACGTAGTCCTTGGCTGCCAAGGGCGCTTCCCGGTCTGCTTGGGCCTTGGCGGTGAGGTAGGCGGCCTTGGCCGAGGCCAGGGCCGCCTGGAAAGGCGCGGGATCGATCAGAAACAGCTGCTGGCCCCGATGTACGTACTGGCCTTCCTTGAAATACACCTTCTTGAGGACGCCGCTCACCTGCGGTTGCACCAATACGGTGTGTTCCGATTGCACCTGCCCGACCACCGAGAATTGGATTGGCATGGGTTTGATAATTGCAGCGGTTGTGTCGACCGGCAGCGCTTCGATCCGGTGTTTACGATCAGCTAGGTGCGAGTTGCTTATGATGCGCCAGGCAACCAGCACGACCAGCATGGCCACTACCAATGCGACGATGCTGAGGACCCTGGTTTTTTTACTCATGGTGACTCCGTGATATCCGTCGGCGCATTCAAACCGCCGACTGCGTGCCCTAAGGCCGCTTGTGCCGTGAACCAGTTGAGCCTGGACTGTACCTGCTGGGCGCGGGCGCTGGCCAAGGTGGATTGGGCGGCCAGCAATGTCAGGATTGGATCCAGGCCGATGTGATAGCGCGCCATGGCCACATCCAGCGCCTGCTGCGCACTCTTCATTTGCGCATCCGTGGTGGCCAGACTTACTTTTGCGGTGTACAGGTTCTGGTATGCCTGCCAGACTTCCAGCTCCACCGATTGCACCAGCTCGGCCGTGGTCTGCTGGGAGATATCCACTGCGGCACGTGCCTGCCGGCTGGCGGCTTGATCGCCGAAGCCGGCGAACAGGGGAATGCTAAGGGTGAGTCCGGCCGAATAGTTATCCGCTGCCTGGCTTACGCCGCCGCTCACCGTGCGGGTCTGTCCGGCGGAGGCATCCAGCGTGAGGCTCGGTAAGCCGGTTCCCTGGGTAGCCTCGAGTGTGGCAATGGCCTTTTGTTCGCTGGCTTTAGAGGCGAGAAGTTCCGGACGTGCGGCACGCGCTTGCGCGAGCAGGGTCGAGATGTTGGCGGACGGCATTTGCGCATTGATTTTCTGGTTCCAGGGCGCCAGTTCCAGGCGGGTATCGGCGCTGAAACCCACCGCCACCGCCAGCCCGCCCCGGGCCACCGCCAGCTGTCCCTGACTCTGCTGCAGGCTGAGTTGTGCGCCCGCCAGCGCGGCTTCTGCCAGATACACGTCACCCACCGTGGCCAAACCTGCTTTCTGATTTTGCCGGGCGGCATCCAGGCTGGTTTCCGAATCCTTAACGCTCTCTTCATCGGCCTGTACCAGAGACTGCAGTCCCAGCACCTGGTAATAGTCCTGTTCCACCGACAGGATCACGTCCTGGATGGTCTGGCTGTTGGAAAGCTCTGCCGCCGTAAGGGCGAACTTGGCCGCGTCCAGGTTGCCGGATCGGCTACCAAAATCCCACAGCAGATAACTCAAGCTGATGCTGGGCGAATAGCGTGTCTGGGCGTTGTTGGAGGCGCCGCTGAAATTTACCGTGCGGCTGCGGGTGATGTTGTAATTCGCGGTGATCAACGGCCAGTAGCCGGCGCGCGCCAGTTCCACGCCCGCCTGACTGGAGCGGATCTCCGCCCAGGCCAGTTGTGTCTGCGGGTTGTTGCTTAGCGTCAGATCGGTGAGTTGCATCAGGGTGTAAGCGTGATCCGTCTGCGGTGTCGACGGTTCTCCGGAGTTTGCCAGGACCGGCGCATTACCCAGCAGCACACACAGCAGGGTGGCCAGGAAGCAGCGGGCGAAAGTGTTGAACGAAAACATGCAAGTCACCGGCAATCCTTCAAACTCGATGCTGGAGATGTATTGACCGGGACAACAGGAGCGGACGCGTGTGAAACTGCGAATGCACCAACCGGCGTTGGTTATTTTCCCATTCACGGCGCAGTTGCAACCGGTCTGTTACACTTTGATACACATCAGCGTATCAACGAACATTCCGCGGCTCTGTTGAGGGATAAAATTCCGAAACGGCTGATTACCTAAAAAGGTCTGAATGGGGCATGACTGCTGCGGATCACATTCTGGTAGTGGATGACGACACGGAAATCCGGGCGTTGCTGAAGGAGTATCTGTCACGCCAGGGGTTTCGCGTCACCGCAGTGGCGGACGGACCTTCCATGGAACAGGTCATGGAAGATCAGCGCTTCGATCTGGTGGTGCTGGACGTGATGCTGCCGGGCGAAGACGGCATCAGCCTGTGCCGAAAACTGCGCGGCCGTTCGACCATTCCGGTCATCATGCTGACCGCACGTGGCGACGAGCAGGACCGCATCGCCGGACTCGAGACCGGTGCCGACGATTACCTGCCGAAACCATTCAATCCGCACGAGTTGTCGGCGCGCATCAACAGCGTGCTGCGACGCGCGCGCAGTCTTCCGCAGGATCTTTTCCCGGAAGATGTGCAGGCCTACCGGTTCGGAAACTGGCGGCTGCAGACTGCAACCCGACAGTTGCAGAATGCCGAAGGCACAGTGGTGCCATTATCGGGCGCGGAATACCGGCTGTTGTGCATCTTCATGCGCTATCCGAATAGCGTACTTTCACGCGAGCGCCTCATGGAGCTGTTGCGCGGCCGTGACCGCAATATCCCTTTCGACCGCAGCATGGATGTGCAGGTCAGCCGCCTGCGCCAGCGGCTGCGGGACGATGGGCGCAATGCGGGCATCATCCGTGCGGTGCGCGGCGAAGGCTATGTGTTCTCACTACCGGTGCAGGTGGAAAAATAGATGCAGCTGATCCCGCATTCATTGTTTGGCCGCCTGGTGCTGGTTCTGCTGGCGGGATTGGTGGTAGCGCAGTTTTTGAGCACCACCATCAGTCTGTCGGAACGCGACCGGGCGCTGTTCTCATTCAGCGATGAACAATGGGCGCAGCGGGATGCCGCGGCAGTTGAACTTCTGAACTCTGTAACCCCTGAAGAGCAGCAACGCATCGCCTCGATACTCACCACGCCGCGCCTGTTCGTCAGCGTCAGCTCCGACACGCCGGTAGCCGGCAAGGCGGACGAACAGGCCGCAGATTTCCAGAAGTTGCTGCAGAAACTTCTCGGTCCCGAGCGCCAGGTGCGCGTGGTGGTGGCGCAAATCACCCCGGCCCAGGTGGCTCAGGCCCGGGCGGTGCAGCCGGGAAGCGGACCCGTGGATGTGCCGCGCCAGCACAGCATCACGGAGGTGCGTCTCGACAACGGTCAGTGGGTAAGCTTTGACCATCCACGCCCCTGGCATGTGAGCGACCGGCCCTGGCGATTGCTGCTGAGCCTCGCGGTCCTGCTGGTTTCCGTGATTCTGCTGTCGCTGCTGGCAGTACGCTGGGTTACCCGCCCATTGACGACGCTGTCCATTGCGGCCAGCGAGCTGGGAAGAGACCTGCGGCGTGCTCCCATGCCGGAAACCGGACCCACCGAAGTACGCGGCGCAGCGCGCGCCTTCAACGACATGCAAACCCGGCTGGTGAACTACATCGAAGATCGCACCCGCCTGTTGACCGCCATTTCCCACGACCTGAAGACGCCGATTACACGCATGCGCCTGCGGGCAGAAATGCTGGAAGATGAATCCCTGAAAGAAAAAATAGTGCGCGACCTGCAGGAAATGGAAAACATGACCAATGCCACGCTGGATTTTCTGCGTGGATTGGAGGTCAGCGAAGCACCGCAATCCGTCGACCTGATGGCGCTGCTGGAGAGCCTGCAGCAAGACGCGGTGGAAACCGGCCGGAATGTGAGCCTGCAGGGAAGCATCAGCAAAGAATATAACGGCAGGCCCCTGGCCCTGCGGCGCTGTCTTGATAACCTGGTGAATAACGCGGTGCGCTATGGTAAACGCGCCATGATCAGTGTCGAAGACGATGGCAACGCAGTGATCATCCGTGTGCGGGATGCCGGAATCGGCATACCGGAAAGCATGCTGGAAAAAGTCTTCGAACCCTACTATCGTCTGGAGGAAGCCCGCAGCCAGGCGGGCGGCGGCACCGGTCTAGGACTGGGAATTGCCCGCAACATCGCCACTCTGCATGGTGGCACGCTGGTGCTGCGCAACCATCCGGAGGGCGGTTTGGAAGTTGTGCTTACCTTGCCGCGCCGCCATGACTTCCGGAGCTGAGGGTTTCAATGCCGGGCCCAGAGCCTGACCTGGCCTCAAACCGGTTTAAGTCAGCAGACTTTCACCGCGGTCAGATGCGGCAAGCAGTTCATCCAGTTTTGCAGTCACGTCCGCCACGCCGATTAAATCCATGGCCGCCGGGTCCCGTACCCGGGTGCCCCAGCGGGCCGTGGCCGCATCCAGATGATTGAACTGGCGCATGGCTTCAGGATAGCGGTTCACGCACCAACGGCGGCTGAGATAGGGCGCGGCTCGCTCGGGGTTGGTGCTAGCATACAGACCGATCACCGGCGTGCCCACCGCCGTTGCCATGTGCGCGGGCCCGGAATCCGGTGAGATCAATACCCTGGCGCGTTGCAGCAGCGCCAGCAGCTGCTTGAGATCGGTCTGGCCGATGAGATTGATAGCGCGTTGACGCATGGCAGCCTGGATGCGTTCGCCGACTTCGCGCTCCACCGCGCTCGGCCCGCCGCTGAGCAGCACCCTGAGGCCATGTTTTTCCACGGCGTAATCCGCCAGTTCCGCGTAGCGTTCGGCGCGCCAGTTGCGGAAGTTGCGGAAGCGCGCGTTGGCGCAGGGGCTGATGATGAGCGCGGTATCGCCTTCGGGGATTTGTTCGCGGGCGTATGCGCGGGAATTTTCCGGAACCGGAATGTCCCAACGCAGCACGCGTTCAGATACGCCGCAGGCCTCGGCGAAGCCAAACAGGCTGTCCATAACATGCTGGCGGGGCTTGAAGTCGATACGCCGGTTGGTGAACAGCCATTGCCAGTCATGAGCGCGCTGGCGATCGAAACCAAGTTTGATTGGTGAGCGTACGGCATATGTGCTCGCCAGGCTGGCACGCAGTGACATCTGCATGTGCAGCAACAGATCAAAGCGGCGGCCACGCAGCGTCTTGCGCAGCGTGCGGTATGCAGCCAGACCTTTGGCTTTATCGAAAATGATAAACTCAATGCCCGGTATATCCGCCACCAGGCTTGCTTCCAGCCTGCCGATGATCCAGGTGAAGTGCGTCCCCGGCCAGGCCGCCTGCAGACTGCGCACCACCGGCAAGGTATGGCAGACATCGCCCACGGCGGAAAGGCGCAGGATGCAGACACGGGCAGGCGGTTTAATCATTTGGGGCATGGCGGATGGCTGAACGCACAGTCACCACAAAACGTGGATTCATCCTATACGATGATGCGCTCACAAGCCACGCAGGCGGCGAATTGTTCTCGGCGCGTCACTGGGCAAAGCGGTCGTCATTGCGCGGCGCAGTTGGCGGTCGCGGGAATACCTGGATACTGGGAAATACCGATGATGGCTGGGTATTGCGCCATTACCGGCGCGGCGGCCTGGTGCGGCATTTCACCCGGGACTTTTACCTGTGGCACGGGCTGGAAAACACCCGGCCCTGGCGCGAATGGCGGCTGCTCGCATACTTATATATGCAGAAGCTGCCGGTGCCGCAACCGGTTGCCGCCCAGGTGATTCGCCACGGCCTGGTCTATCGCGGCGACCTGATCACCCGGCTGATCCCGGAAACTCAATCACTGGCGGCGCGTCTGGCGGAAGGCAATATCGGACGTCTGCCATGGATAGCCATCGGCGCCTGTATCCGTCGCTTCCACGCGGCCGGAGTATTTCATGCCGACTTGAACGCCCATAACATCCTGATCGGCAATCAGGAGCACATTTACCTGGTGGATTTTGACCGGGGCGAACGGCGTGCGCCGGCACGGCGCTGGCAGCAGGAAAATCTCAGACGTTTGTTGCGCTCGCTGCGCAAACTGGCGATCCCCAGCGTGGTCGAAAGGCGCGTGTGGCCGGAATTGCTCACGGGTTATAACCGCGCTGCCTGATTCAGTCGCGTGGTACCTGTTTGAAGCGGTCGTGGCTCCAAAGATATTGTTCCGGTGCGCGGCGTATGAATTCTTCCAGCAACTTGTTGATGCGTGTTGCATCCCGCAGCGGATCATCGGAAGGAAAATTTTCCAGGGCCGGGAAAATCTGCAGGCTGTATCCACGGCTACCGGGCAAGCGTATGCCGAAGAACGGCACCACAGCCGCCTCGCTGGAGCGCGCCACCCGGGACAGTGCCGGACTGGTGGGCGCCGGTACGCCGAAGAACGGCACCATAATGCTGCCTTTGCCGCGATAGCCCTGATCGATGGCATACCATACTGGCTTGCCCTGTTTCAGGCTCTTAAACAACTGGCGAACGTCATTGCGCGGGATCGCCTGATCGAACAGGCGCACGCGATTACGGCGCATGACTTCTTCGATGACCGGATTAGGGATGGGCCGGTACATCAAGTGCAGGTCGGTATACAGGCCGAGGATGCGCCCCACCATTTCCAGCTGGGTGAAATGTCCCGCCAGCAGCAGCACACCATGGCCGTGTGCGCGCGCCGCCTGCAGATGTTCCATGCCGCTGACTTCGCAGATCAGCCGGCGCAAGCGCTTCTCGCTCATCCACCAGCACATGCCGAATTCGATGACGCCCATCCCCAGGGAGTAAAAATGCTTTCTGGCGATGTGCAGGCGCTGCGCTTCGGTCATTTCCGGAAAGCAGGCGCGCAAATTAAGCAGTGTGATCCGCCAGCGGCGTTTGGCCAACAACTTCATTAGCCAGCCCAGGACGTGTCCAAAGCACAGCTGCACCCGGTATGGGCACCATACGGCAAGGCGGATGAAGCCGAACAGCAGCCAGGTGGGCCAATAGCGGGGTTGCAGCAACTGGTAGCGCATGCGTTGATAAGGCTTTGGGATAGGGCTTTCAGTTTACGGTTGGCATGACTGCCTGGACAACTGCCTGGATGCGTTCGGCCCCGTGTTATGATGCGGCGCGTCTTCCGTGGCCTGCCGGGGTCTGCATGCACATCCGCATACCGAGTTTTGAAGGCGTACGCGTGCTGGTGGCGGGGGATGTGATGCTGGACCGATACTGGTTCGGCGCCACCAGCCGCATATCCCCAGAAGCGCCGGTACCGGTGGTGCACGTGCAGTCCACCGAAGAGCGGCCCGGTGGGGCCGGCAATGTGGCGGTGAATCTCGCCAGCCTGGGTGTGCGTTGTACGGTGCTCGGTATCACCGGGGATGACGCCGTTGCCGACAGCCTGGCTGCCAACATGCAGAAACGCGGTGTTGAATGCCGCTTCACCCGGATCAGGAACGCTTCCACCACGACCAAATTGCGGGTGTTGTCGCGTCACCAGCAGCTGATCCGCCTGGATTTCGAGGCGGGTTTCGGCGGCCAGGCGGGCACACCGCTGCTGCAGGACTTCAAAACAGCACTGGCGGACACCGATGCTGTCATTCTTTCGGATTACGGTAAAGGCAGCCTCAACGGCGTGCAGGCGCTGATCGCGGCCGCGCGCGATGCCGGCAAGACGGTTCTGGTGGACCCGAAGGGCCGGGATTTCAGCAAGTACCGGCACGCCAGCGCCATTACCCCCAACTTGGCGGAACTGGAAGCGGTGGTGGGTGAGTGCCCGGATCAGGATGCCATTGTCAGCAAGGGCGAAAAGTTGCGCGCCGAGCTTGGCCTGCAGGCGTTGCTGGTGACGCGTGGCGAGCATGGCATGACTCTGTTGGAATCGGGCAAACCACCCGTGCACCTGCCCACCCAGGCACAGGAAGTATCGGATGTGACCGGCGCCGGCGACACCGTGATTGCGCTGCTGGCAGCGGGACTGGGCGCCAAACTGGATTTTCCCGAGGCTGCTGCGCTCGCCAATTTTGCCGCCGGCCTGGTGGTGGCAAAACTCGGAGCAGCCTCGGTAACACCGCCGGAATTGCGTCTCGCAGCCCACAGCCGCAACGGCGATGGCGTGCTGGACGAGGCTGCCGTGATGGATGCCATTGCGCACGCGCGCAGCCAGGGTGAGCGCATCGTCATGACCAACGGTGTGTTCGACATCCTGCACGCCGGACACGTGGCCTATCTCACCGAAGCCCGCCGTCTGGGCGACCGGCTGATCGTGGCGGTGAATGATGATGCTTCCGTGCGGCGGCTCAAGGGCGAGAACCGCCCGATCAACCCGTTACGGAACCGCATGCAGGTTCTGGCGGCGCTGGCGTGCGTCGACTGGGTGGTGCCGTTTTCAGAAGACACACCCGAGCGGCTGATCTGCAAGCTGTTGCCGGATATTCTGGTGAAAGGCGGCGATTACAAACCGCAACAGGTGGCCGGCTACCGCTGCGTCACCGCAAACGGCGGGCAGGTGCGCATTCTCCAGTTCCTGGACGGTGTTTCCACTACCGCCACCATTGAAAAAATCCGCAAACACTGAAGCGCATGGCACGTTTCCTCTATTCGCTGGCCATGCTGTTATTGCTGCCATTCGCTTTTGCCTGGATGTTCTGGCGCACCTTACGGCAGACCGGCCATGTAGACCGCCTGGGCGAGCGCTTCGGAAGCTCACCCTACCTGCCACCCAATGAAATCATCTGGCTGCACGGTGCTTCGGTGGGGGAAATCCGCGCCCTGTCGCCGCTGGTGAAAACCCTGCATCATGAATTTCCCAAGCAGCCGCTGCTGGTCACCAGTTTCAGCGGCAGCGGCCGCGCCCAGGCCCAGGCTCTGTTCGGCGGCCAGGCGCTGGTAGCCCAGATTCCCTACGACCTGCCGTTTTGCGTGAACCGCTGGCTGAAGTGCGTGAGCCCGGCGGTGGGCATCATCCTGGAGACCGAGATCTGGCCGAATCTGTACGCTGCGTGCGCACGCCGCCGCATCCCGCTGCTGCTGGTGAGCGCACGCCTCTCAGAGCGCAGTCTCAGGCGTTTCCGGCGCATCCCGGGGTTGGTGCGTACTTCCCTGGCTCAGGCGACTGCGGTGGCCGCACAGACGCGCGCGGATGCCGAGGGTTTTCACCAGCTGGGGGCAGGCCAGGACCGCATATCGGTCATAGGCAACCTAAAGTTCGACGTGCAGCTACCGGATAAACTCAGGCAGGAAGGCCGCAGCCTGCGCACCCGCCTGTTCGGCAAGGCCACCGTGATCGTGGCTGGCAGCACCCGCGAAGGTGAGGAGCAACAAGTGCTGGAGGCCTTCCGCAAGCTGCTCACCCGGCACCCGGACTGCGTGCTGCTGCTGGCGCCGCGCCATCCTGAGCGAGCCATTTCGGTTGCCGAACTGGTCAAGCAAAGCGGATTCGCCTGCCTGCGCCGCAGCACCGGCGAATCACTCCTCAAATCCGGTGAGGTGCTGTTGCTGGATTCACTGGGCGAACTCACACAGTTCTACGCGGCCGGGCATGTGGCTTTTGTGGGCGGCAGCCTGGTGCCGGTGGGTGGGCATAATCTGCTGGAACCGGCGGCCCTCGGCCTGCCGGTGCTTGCCGGCCCGCACCTGGATAACGTCAGCGACATCGCCGCTATGCTCAAGGATGCCGGCGGACTGATCGTGGTGCCGGACGCAGAAAAGCTGGCAGAAGCATTCATCTGGCTGGTGGCCAATCCGGCGACCCGCCAGCACATTGGCCAGGCCGCGGAGCACACCGTGACCGCCAACCGTGGCGCACTCGACAGGGCCATGAAACTGATCCGCCTGGTGCTGGCCCGGAAATGATGCACCCGGCGGGGGCCGGGTGCAGTGTAAAAGCAAGCAGCTGGCTGCGGTGCCGCATCAATTTTTCGGCGGAAGCGCCGGCGGCATGTCTGTGGTGCTTGATGCCGCCGGAATATCCATGGACGGCATGGGAGTGGGAACCTGCAGCAGTACGTTGATCTGCTTCAGGTCCTGGGGTGAAAGGATTCCGGCCGCCTGCTTGAGCTGCAACAAGCTGGTCAGGTAGTTATCCCGGCTCTGGGCAAAGTTGGTCTGGGCGGTCACCAGGTTCTGGCGCGCCAGCAATACGTCCACGATGGTGCGGGTGCCCACCTGCATGCCGGTCTCCATGGCCTGCAGCGATGTCTGGTTGGATTTTACCGACTGCCGCAGGGCCTTAACCTGTGAGATGCCGGTTAACACTCCTAAATACGAGGTTCGCGTCTGCTGCACGGTTTGACGGGTGATCAGCTGCACCTGATCCATGGCGGCATCGTATTGGCGCTCAGCCTGGGTTACCTGTGCGCTCACACCACCACCGGAAAAGATGGGTACGTTTAATTGCAGGATGGCGGTATTGCCCGTGTTGTTCTGGGCCTGAGTTATCACATTGGATGCCCCGGTGATGTTCGATTCTTGGGTATTGTCATTTTTGTTGTGGCTCAGAACCAGATCGAGTGTCGGGTAATGACCACTGCGTTTGATAGAGACATTGGCGGAAGCAACCTTGGCCCCCGCCTGGGCCGCCATCAGATTTGGGTTTTGCTGGAGCGCCGTGTCCACCCACTTGGTAGTGTTATCGGGATTGGGTGTACGCAACGGCATGTCGGTCACCGGTTCCTGCAGTTCACCCACTGGCTGGCCGGTGATGGCGCGCAGGCTTTCATCGGCACTGATGACCTGCTGTTGTGCGGCGATTTCGTTGGCCACCGACTGGTCATAGGCGGCCTGGGCGTTCTGCACGTCAGTGACCGCGCTCATGCCCACCCTGTACTTGGCCTGAGTCTGGTCCAGCTGTTTCTGGTTGGCCAGGGTGGCGGCATGATCAGCCGCCAGGGTGTCACGTGCAGTGATCACATTGAAATAAGCGGTGGCGGTGCGCACGATCAGGTCCTGTTGGGCGGCGATGAACTGCGCCTGTGCCTGGGCCACGCTGGCGTCCGCCTGCTTGATGTTCTCCCACGCCGCCCAGTTGAAGATCGGCTGAGTCAATTGGGCAGTATAGTCTGTGGTATAGGAATGGTTGCTGGCGTTAGCTTGTACGTACGTGTTCGTGTTTGGATCGTAATAAAGCGGGATCTGGCCGCTGGTTTTGGTGATATTTCGCGAACCGCTAAGTGTCACATTCGGAAGATACCCGGCGCGGGCGATGGGTTTGTTTTCCAGGGTCGCCTGGTAATTCGCCTGGGCTTGGGCGAAGGTGGGGTCGTTCTTGAGCGCCAGCTGGTACACATCCCAGAGGTCAGCACCCCGGGCCGGAACTGCCATCAGTGCGCTTGCCGCCATGACTGCAAGTAGAAGCGAGGTTAGTATTTTCACCGTAGTTCCTTGTAACTGTTTCCCATAGGTGTACTGGTTGGATATAACACTAAAACATTTGAGGCCGGCTTGCAAGCCGATGGGACCATGGAGATTTTATCGGCTTCCCGGCGGGTTTAATAACGTGCCATGCCGGGGTCCAGGCTGGCAGCCCAGTCCTCTATACCGCCGGCCAGGTTGATCACGTCCCTGAAGCCCTGGGCTTGCATGAAGGCCGCCACCTGCTGGCTGCGGTTACCGTGGTGACACAGCACCACATAGGTTTGTTCCGGGTTCAGTTCGCCGAGATGCTCGCGCAGCTCGTCCATGGGGATGTGCAGGCTGTCCGGCAGGCGCACACGCTCCACCTCCCAGGGTTCGCGTACGTCCAGGATGGTTACCGACTGCGGGGACCTGGTCTGCAGTTCGGCTACTTCCCGCGGCGTCAGCGAGCGTACCGGCATGCGCTATCCTTAAAACCGGAACTGTAGCGGCTGCGGCGCATTCAGCAGCGGCGGCAACGCGGTTTCGAACAGGCTTTCCCGCGACCATGCATCTTCGGCCACACGCGTGACCAGCAGCGCTTCCATTACCGGGGGTTCGCCAGTGATCACGAACAGACGGCCGCCGATATTCAGATGCCCGGCATAGCTTTCCTCATATACCGGCAGGGAGGCGGTGATGGCGATCACGTCGAATCGCTGTTCCAGCCAATCCAGCTGTGTGCCATCACGGGTTTCCAGACGCACGTTGTAAATGCCCAGGTCACGGAGTATTTTGCCGGCGCCCGCAGTGAAATCCGGGAAGATATCTACAGAAAGCACTTCACCGCCAAGTTTAGCCAGGCAGGCGCTGATGAAACCGCTGCCGCTGCCGATTTCCAGCACGCTGTCATCCGCTTGCGGGTCGAGGGCCTGCAGCATCCGGCCTTCCACTTTTGGCGCCATCATTACCTGCTCATGGGCAAGCGGAATCTGGGTATCAGCGAATGCCAGCTGGCGATAGGCCGGCGGCACGAATTGATCACGTGGCATCGCCGCGATGATTGACAGCACACGGCGGTCCAGCACTTCCCAGGCCCGCAGTTGCTGGTTGATCATCTGGTTGCGGAGGTACTGGATATCCATAAGCTTTGAGTCTGAACACGCCAGTTTGGGCTGCCGAGGGTAAGCATTTTAGCCATCATTGGCAAGCGAAAAAGTCACGAGGGCCTGTGATTCCATGTGTACTTCCGCAGAATATGTGCAGCAAGCCCGCTCAGGCAAGGCAGGTGTGACGAAACCTGCCCGGGGTGTGTCGAACCGTGGTTTTCCCGCATGACTGGGATGGCGTTTTGGCGTTATCTTGATGGCTGAAGCACGGCAATAGCTGGGAACAGGATTTAGCGGAGCGCGTGATGGGAACAGCCAACGCCAGGAAACGGCCGGGTTTTCGCAGTTCGCTGGCTGTAGTCATCGGAGGATGGCTGCTGTTTTCACTGTTACTGGCGCTCGGTGACCATTTAAGCCCCATGGCCAGGGACATGAGCCTGGAATCGGCGCTCGGCAGTGCATTGCTGGCAAGCCTGCCCTGGGCGCTGGTGGCGTTGCTGCTGCTCTCGGGTCAGCGCCGCAGCCTGAGGCAGCTGCCCGGCAAGGCCTGGCTGTTCGGACAGTTGCTGCTGGGATTATTGCTGGTGTTCTTCATTCTGATGCTGGCATACAGCTGGCAGTATCCGGTGCTGGGCTTGACCGGCATTCAACACAGCGGGGGACTGCGACAGATGCTGCTGGCCGGCATGCCGCGTGGTGTCCTGCTGTACGCGGGCGTGTGGGGCATCTGCCAGGCGGGCTTGATGTGGCGTGATTACACCCGCGCCAGCCGCGAACTGGTGAAGGCTGAATTGCGGCGCCTGCGCACCCAGCTCAATCCGCATTTTCTGTTCAACACCCTGAATGCCATCGCGGAATTGGGCTACGAAAATCCGGAAGCCGCCGACCTCACCATCACCCAGCTGAGCGGGCTGCTGCGCAAATCGCTGGATGACAGCCGCCAACAGGAAATCGCGCTGCGCGACGAACTGGATTTTCTGGAACGCTACCTGGCTATCCAGCAGACCCTGCTGCAGGACCGCCTGCATGTGGAACTGGAGATCAGCGAAGACACGCTCAACGCGCGCGTGCCCGGCATGATCCTGCAGCCGCTGGTGGAAAACGCCGTGACCCACGGCGTGGGGCGCAGCGGCACCGGTTACCTAACGGTGCGCAGCCGGCGCCAGGGCGAGCATTTGGTACTGGAAGTGGAGGACAATGGCTGGGGTCTGGTGATCGCCGATCCGCGCAACAGCGGCGAGGGCATAGGCATCAGCAATACCCGCGCGCGACTGAGTTATCTTTATGGCGATTCCGGCAATCTTGAACTGCGCAGTAAGCCCGGCGAAGGGCTGACCGCGCGGCTCAACATCCCGTTTCACGAGGCCTTTGCCTACGATGAAAATCCGTACTTTGATCGTCGATGACATGCCGCTGTCGCGGCAACGCACGCGCCGCTACCTGTCCAGCGAGGCGGACGTGGAGATCGTGGGCGAATGCGGCGATGCGGAATCGGCTTTGCAGGCCATCGAAACCCAGGTTCCCGACCTGGTGCTGCTGGACGTGCAAATGCCCGGCATGAACGGCCTGGAGATGCTGCAACGGATTCCGGTTGGCCAGCGACCGGCGGTGGTGTTCATCACGGCATTTGACGAATTCGCGGTGCCCGCATTCGCGGCACACGCCGTGGATTTCCTGCTCAAGCCCTTCGACCGCGAGCGCGTGGAAAAAGTCATGGGCAGGGTGCGTGCGCACCTCCAAGCCAGAGCCAACGTACCCCCGATAATGCCGCCGGAACCGGCGGCGGAACAGAAAGGTCCCTATCTGAACCGCATCGCGGTCAAATCCGTGGGCCGCACGCTGTTCGTGTCCATCGACGGCGTCGACTGGCTGGAAACCGCCGGCAATTACGTGTGCCTGCACGTGGGCAAGGAAACCCACCTGGTGCGCGAGACCATGAACCAGATCGAAGCGCAGCTGGATCCCGCCCAGTTCGTGCGCATCCACCGTTCCACCATGGTGCGCATCGAGGCCATCCGCGAAATCCAGCCGCTGTTCAACGGCGACCGTGCCGTGATCCTGCGGGACGGCAGCCGCCTGACCATGAGCCGTTCCTACCGCGACAAGGCCCGCGCCGCCCTGGGCACGGTCTGAGAGCCGCGCAAACCGGCGTTCGCGGCGTGAGTTGCGCCGCGTCATGATGCCGTCATCTGCGCCCCGTCCCATCACAGACACGGTTCGTCACACAATCATTGTGGCCTTGACCGCTGCCGCCTAAAGTTGCAGGTATCAAGCACGGGAACCCAGGCATTGGACAAGAAAGACGCGCTCAACGCCCTGAAGATCGACCGGGACGCCCCGGCTCCGCCTGCCGGCCGTCGCCGCTGGTGGATCGGCGGCATGTTGGCGGCTGTGGTGGTGGCGGCATCGGTCATCACCTGGTGGGCGTTCCGGCCCGGCGCGGTGCCGGTGCAGACCCTGACGGTGGCGGTGCAGGGCGGAGCTGACCCCGGCGGCAGCATCCTCAATGCCTCCGGTTACGTGGTGGCGCAGCAGCAGGCCACGGTGTCGTCGCAGATCACCGGCATGATCGATGCGGTGTACGTGGATGAAGGCATGTACGTGAAAAAAGACCAGGTGCTGGCGCGCCTGGACGACAGCGCCGCGCTTGCCGCGGTGGCCACCGCCGAGAGCCAGCTGCAGGCGGATCAGGCGCTGGTGGCGCAGAATCAGGCGCAGTTGCTCAAGGACCAGCAGAACCTGACCCGCACCCAGACGCTTGCCAAACAGGGTCTGCTGAGCCAGTCGGATCTGGATAACGCGCGGGCCGCCGTGGATATGGACCAGGCCGAACTCCAACATGCCCAGGGCCAGGTAAAAGTGGACCGGGATTCTCTGCGCAGCAGTAAAATTTTTCTGGATTACACCGTGATCCGTGCGCCGTTTTCCGGTGTGGTCACGGAAAAATACGCCCACCCCGGCGAGATGATTTCGCCGGCCGCAGTCGGCGGCTTCACCAAAACCGGCATCTGCATGCTGGTGGACATGAAATCCCTGGAAATCGACGTGGACGTGAATGAAGCCTACATCGAACGCGTGCACAGCGGCATGCGCGTGGATGCAGTGCTGGACGCCTACCCCGACTGGCACATTCCCGCCCACGTGATCAGCGTGGTGCCCACCGCCAACAAGGAAAAAGCCACCGTCAAGGTGCGCATCGCCTTCAATAAGCTGGATCCGCGCATCCTGCCGCAGATGGGCGTGCAGGTGTGGTTCTATGCGGAAAAAGGCCAGAACCTGCAGCCGCAGGCGGCCACCATCAGCATTCCGCTGAAGGCGGTGCATGGCTCCGGCGCCTCCCAGTACGTCTACCTGGTGGAGCAGGGGCGCGCCCGCAAGCAGGCCGTCAAGACCCTGCCGGCAGCCAATGACCAGCTAAGCGTTCTGTCGGGCCTGAACGGCGGCGAACAGCTGGTGGTGTCTTCCAAGACACCGCTGCAGGATGGCGAAAAAGTCCAGGAGCAGAATCCGTAAACACCGGAAATCACAGGTAACCAATTTCCAGGAGAAGCATATGTCCGCAGTTGCCGCAGAAAGCACCCGAAACCAGCCGCTGGTCAACCTGCACGGCGTCACCAAACTCTACAAGCGCGGCGCCGAAACCGTGGAAGTGCTGAAGCGCCTGGACCTGACAGTGCCGCGTGGTGACTTCCTGGCACTCATGGGGCCGTCCGGCTCCGGCAAGACCACGCTCATGAACATCCTGGGGGGCTTGGACCGGCCTACCTCCGGCGAAGTCATCATCGATGGCCAGCCCATCCACTCCCTGAGCGACGGTGCTTTGTCGGCATGGCGCGCGCGCCATGTGGGCTTCGTGTTCCAGCTATACCACTTGCTGCCGGTGCTGAACGCCGAGCAAAACGTGGCGCTGCCGCTGATGCTTACCAAGCTGGGAGCGGCCGAACGCAGGAAGCGCGCCATGGCGGCGCTTACCCTGGTGGGTCTGGAAGACCGTGCCAAGCACAAACCCGCGGAACTCTCCGGCGGCCAGGAGCAGCGTGTCGGCATCGCCCGCGCCATCGTCACCGATCCCACCCTGCTGCTGTGCGACGAGCCGACCGGCGACCTGGACCGCAAGGCCGGCGATGAAATCCTGGAGCTGCTGCAACTGCTCAACAAGGAGCACGGCAAGACCATCATCATGGTGACCCACGATCCGCATGCCGCCGCCAAAGCCCAGCGCACTCTGTTTATGAACAAGGGCGTGTTGAGCCAGGAGCCGGAGGCATGAACACCCTGACATTGATCGCCGGGGCATTCCAGCGCCGCAAGGCGCGCACCCTGTTCACCTTCCTGTCGGTGGTGGTGGCCTTCATGCTGTTCTGCATCCTGGCGGCGGTGCGCGAGGGCATGGTGGGGCAGGTGAAGATCTCCATTGCCGAGCGCCTGGATACCTACAACAAGGTGAATCAGGGCAACATGTTGCCCCTGAGCTACTACGACAAAATCGTCTCGGTGCCGGGAGTGACGGCGGTGGCGTATTTCACCGGTTACCAGGGCCACTACCGCGATGAGAAGAACAAGTTCCAGGTGGTGGCCACCAACGCCAGCGAGCTTTTCAAGGTATACCAGGAATTCAGCGCGCCGCCGGCGCAGCATAAAGCCTGGCTGGCTGACCGGCAGGGTGCGGTCGCCGGGCCGCTGCTGGCCAAGCGCATGGGCTGGAAGGTGGGCGATAGCATCCCGGTGCTGGGTGGTCCGGCACAGAAAGACGGCAGCAAGACCTGGTATTACCACCTGGATGGCATCTATCAGACCAACCTGCCCACCGCCTATCAGAGTTTCTTCGTGACCCACTACCAGTATTACAACCAGGGTGTCGCTAACACCCAGGCCCAGAACGTGGTGGGCCAGTACACCGAGCGCATCGACGATCCCCGCAATGCCCAGGCCATCTCCAGCGCCATCGACAAGATCTTTGAGAACGCCACGCCCCAGACCCTGACCCGGTCGCAGGCCCTGGAGTCGGTGAGCTTCATGCGCCAGTTCGGCGACATCACCGCCATGGTGATCTACGTGGGCATCGCGGTGTTCTTCACCATGCTGCTGATCATCGGCAACACCATGGCCCAGTCGGTGCGTGAGCGCACTTCGGAATTCGCCATGTTGCGGGCCTTGGGATTCAGGCGCCCGTGGCTGGCGGTGCTGGTGCTGCAGGAATCCCTGCTGCTCATGGGCGCGGGCGGCATCCTGGGATTGATCCTGGGGTATGAGGCGGCGCATCTGCTGGCGCCCAGCGTCGGCAACGTGCTGCAGACTTTCGGCATGACCTGGAATGCCGCGCTCCTGGGAATCATGCTGTGCCTGGTATTTGGTTTACTGGCGGGACTGGTGCCCATGCAGCGGGTGTCCCGTTTGCGCGTGGCCGATGCCCTGCGGAGGGCGTGACATGGGCGGTAGTTTGAAGCAGACCATTGCAATCAGTGCCTGGAACCTGCGCAGCATGAGCGCAAGGCTCAAGCCATCGGCGGTGGCGGTGACGGGATTCTTCGGCGTGGTGCTGGTGTTCGTGGCGGTGCTGTCCATACAGAAAGGCTTCACCGCGGTGTTCAACAACACCGGTTCCAACGACGTGGCCATCGTCAGTTTGAACGGCCCTGGCAACATGGACGGCAACGCCCTGAAGACCATCGGACAGACTCCGGGCGTTGCCCAGGGGCCGGAGGGCCCGGTGCTGATGGGAACTTTCCTGTCGTCCGCACAGATTCCCACCCGCAGCAGCGGCCTGCTGGGCACGGTAAATTTCCGCGGCGTGGGCCCGCAGATGCCGGGGGTGTGGCGCATGTTCCATATCGTCCAGGGCCGCATGTTCAAGCCCGGATTGGACGAGATCATCGTGGGCAGGCAGGCCGAGCGCCTGTTCCGGGGGTTGTCCATCGGTGACGTGCTCAAGTGGAACCATCACGACTGGAAAGTGGTGGGCGTGTTCACCATGAACGGCGGCATCCATGAATCCGAGATCCTGACCGACGCCAACCAGCTGCAGGCAGCCTACAACGCCACCAACAGCTACGCCAATGCCTACGTGCGCCTGACGTCGGCGTCGGCATTCCCGGCCTTCAAGAAAGCCATCGAACACGATCCCCAGCTGAGTGTCACCGCGGTGCAGGAAAGCGAAAATTTCCGCCAGAGCGGGCAGGACCTGAAGACCGTGATGACGCTGATCGGCGGCATCATCACGCTGCTCATGGGCATCGGCGCCATCTTCGGCGCCATCAACATCATGTATTCCAATATCGCCAGCCGCATGGGCGACATCGCCACCCTGCGGGCGCTGGGATTCGCGCGCCTGCCGATCCTGTGCGCCATCCTGGTGGAAGGCATGGTGTTGGGACTGGCCGGTGGCGGCGCCGCGGCATTCATCGCCTACCTGATCTTCAACGGCTACCAGGCCAGCACCCTGGGCAACGGCGCGCTCATGGCCTTCAGCTTCCAGGTGACGCCCGGGCTGATTTTCTCCGCCTTGCTGCTGGCCATTGTCATGGGCTTCATCGGCGGACTGTTCCCCGCCATCCGCGCCGCGCGCCTGCCGGTGGCCACAGCCCTGCGGGAAATCTGAGACATTGAAGGGAGACAAAGCATGAAACTTAAAATATCCGTTTTCAGCCTGCTTGTGTTGCTGCTGTGCTCCGCATGTTCCCGCGGTGACGCGCCGCAGGTCAATATGAATTTCAATTACCTGTTCAACAGCGGCAACCACAGCGTGCAAGTGGAAGACGGCCGGGTGATCATCACCAACGATGCCGGAAACCAGGCCGTCATCACCCAGCCTGGCGCCTTGACCATCGAAGGCAAGCAAGTCACGGTCACACCCCAAGCCAAAGACAACCTGCAGCAGTACCTGCAGACAACCCAGCAGATCCGGCAGCAGGGCATGGATATCGCCAAGCACGCCGGCAGTTTTGCCATGGGCATCGTAGGTGACGTGCTCGGCGGCCTGTTCAGCGGTAAAAATGATCAGGATATCGAACGCAATGCCAACCACAGCGCCGCTCAATTCAAGCAATCGGTGCTGCCCATCTGCGAAAGCGTGCAGAAACTCATTCAAGTGCAGGACGCCGTGGCGGTGAAGGTCCCGGCTTTCAAGCCCTACGCGGTGATCGAGGACAAGGACGCCAGCGACTGCGTCAAGGACGTGAATTCCAAGGATTAGTTCGCGCATATCTGGCTATGCTTCGGCCCTGAGAGCAGTCCACTAGGACGTCGACTTGAATGTTCTTTGCCATCTCCCTGGATGGGAGGGGGCCAGGGTGAAGGTGAGTGAAGGGATTTGCGCAATATCTAAGGATTCACCAGACCGATGCGGAGCGGTTATTATGGAAGCAACTGCGAAACCGCCGCTTTGAGAGTTACAAATTCCGTCGCCTAGATTCCCTTGGACCTTACATTGTTGATTTTATCTGTTTTGAAGCGAACCTCTTCATTGAAGTAGATGGAGGTCAGCATACTGTGCAGCGGGAAACAGACGAAACCAGAAGCCATTGGTTACGTTCGCGTGGCTTCACGGTATTACGCTTCTGGAACAATGAGGTACTTAAACAGATTCAGTCAGTGCTGGAAACGATTAAGCTGAATCTGTGATATCCCCCTCACCCCAACCCTCTCCCGCAAGGGCGAGGGGGTTAAGAGTTAGAGTCGACATCAGAGCTGAAACCTCGGCCCTGGGTCCGCATCTTTGTTATAGTAGTTAGCGTCGAGCTGGGGGTGCCCCACCCGGGGCTGAGATAAGACCATCCGGCGATGCCGGGTCGTTTGAACCCTTGGAACCTGAACCTGGATAACACCGGCGTAGGGAATGCTCCGACGGTACAGCCCGCCGCCCATTCTTGCCTGCGCTCGGTCCCTGAGGACGAAGCAATGAGCGCCATCCCCGAAGATTTCATCCGCCGTACCGCGCAGCTTTCCGAGGAAGCCACGCGGCCCTACCCCAATTCCCGCAAGCGGTTCATCGCCGGCTCGCGGCCGGATCTCAGGGTTGGCATGCGCGAAGTCAGCCAGTCGGACACCCCGGCGCTGCATGGTGCCGAGTCCAATCCACCCATACCTATATATGACACGTCTGGACCATACACCGATCCGGAAGCGCACATCGACCTGGTGCGCGGCCTGAGCCCGCTGCGCGCCCGGTGGATTAGCGAACGCGGCGACACGGAAGCGCTGGCGGATTTCACTTCTGAATACACCCGCCGCAGCCACAATGAGGTAAAACTGGCCAACATCCGTTTCCCTGATCCGCCCAAGCCGCGCCGCGCCAGAGCCGGCACCAACGTCACCCAGATGCATTACGCGCGCCGTGGGATGATCACGCCGGAGATGGAATACGTGGCCATCCGCGAGAACCTGCGGTTGAATGAGCTGCGCACCGACTCCCGCTATGTGCAATTACTGACGCAGCACAGGGGACAACCCTGGGGCGCGCAGATTCCGGAAACCATCACGCCCGAATTCGTGCGCGACGAGGTGGCCCGTGGCCGCGCCATCATTCCCGCCAACATCAACCACCCGGAACTGGAGCCCATGATCATCGGCCGCAACTTCCGGGTGAAGATCAACACCAACATCGGCAATTCCGCGGTCACCTCCAGCATCGCCGAGGAGGTGGAGAAGATGGTGTGGTCGGCGCGCTGGGGAGGCGACACCCTCATGGACCTGTCCACCGGCAAAAACATCCACGAAACCCGCGAGTGGATCATCCGCAACGCGCCCATGCCCATCGGCACCGTACCCATCTACCAGGCGCTGGAAAAAGTGGACGGCAAGGCCGAGGAACTCAACTGGGAAATCTACCGTGACACACTCATAGAGCAGGCGGAGCAGGGCGTGGATTACTTCACCATCCACGCTGGCGTGCGCCTGCCGTACATTCCGCTCACCGCCCAGCGCGTCACCGGCATTGTGTCCCGCGGCGGCTCGATATTGGCCAAATGGTGCCTGGCGCACCATGAAGAGAATTTCCTCTACACCCACTTCGAGGACATCTGCGAGATCATGCGGGCCTACGACGTGTCGTTCTCATTGGGCGACGGCCTGCGGCCCGGTTCCATTGCGGATGCCAACGACGAAGCCCAGTTTGCGGAATTGAAGACCCTGGGCGAACTGACGCAGGTGGCGTGGAAGCACGACTGCCAGGTGATGATCGAGGGGCCGGGGCACGTACCCATGCAATTGATTAAAGAAAACATGGACAAGGAACTGGCGGAATGCTTCGAAGCGCCGTTCTATACCCTGGGGCCTCTCACCACCGATATTGCGCCGGGCTACGACCACATCACTTCCGCCATCGGCGCCGCCCAAATCGGCTGGTACGGCACCGCCATGCTCTGCTATGTGACGCCCAAGGAGCATCTGGGCCTTCCGGACAAGGACGACGTACGCGACGGCATCATCGCCTACAAGATCGCCGCCCACGCGGCGGACCTGGCCAAGGGCCAGCCCGGCGCGCAGCTGCGGGACAACGCCCTGTCCAAGGCGCGCTTTGAGTTCCGCTGGCAGGACCAGTTCAACCTGGGGCTGGATCCGGACAAGGCGCGGGAATTCCATGATGAAACCCTGCCCAAGGATTCCGCCAAAGTCGCCCACTTCTGCTCCATGTGCGGCCCGCATTTCTGCTCCATGAAGATCACCCAGGACGTGCGGGAATATGCGCAGAAGGGCATGCAGGAAAAAGCCAAAGAGTTCCAGCAGAGCGGCGCGGAAATTTACAGGAAGGCCTGATGTGCACATGTGCTGGCCTAATCTAAAGTCCGGGCAATAGCAGATGCCGCCGTGCCTAAGCCGGTCATTTTCACCATTGGCCATTCGAACCGTTCCATTGAAGACTTCATTCAGCTGCTGCAAGTGCATGGTGTTGAATCGCTGGTGGATATCCGCACGATTCCGAAGTCGCGTCACAACCCGCAGTTCAATCTGGATGCGCTGAAACAATCTCTGCAGCTGGTGCAAATCCGGCACCTGTACATAAAAAGTCTCGGCGGCCTGCGGCATGCGGCCAGGAATTCTGTGAACCTGGGCTGGCGCAATGCCTCATTCCGCGGCTTCGCCGACTACATGGCCACACCGGAATTTGAACAAGGCCTGCAGGAATTGATGCGGATTGCGGAGGACAAGCCCACTACAATCATGTGTGCCGAGGCGGTACCCTGGCGCTGCCACCGTTCACTGGTCGCGGATGCGCTGATCAAGCAGGGCTGGGTGGTACGCGACATCATGAACCGGACCAAAGCCCCCCGGCACCGCATGACCCCGTTTTTGAAGATCAGGAACGGACGGTTGATCTACCCTGAGCCGCAAGCCTGATTCAGCGTTTGCGCAACAGCAGACGGCCTGCGGCCAGCAACAGGGATTCGGGCAGCTTCAGGATGCGCTCTGCCTGGCGCTCCTCATTGATATCTCGCAGCCGCGCTTCCAGGATGTGATCCATGGCGATTACGCTCAGTACGCGTTCAGGGTTTTCACGCTCCACCACCGGCATGCTGGAAATTTTCGCCGCCGCCATCTGGTTCGCCAGTTCGCGTAAGGTCATATCCGGATAGCCGACAACGATGTTGTGCCCCATGATCTGCCCGATCTTGGATCCGGGCGGCAGATTGCGCTTCAGCATCGCGCCCAGCAGGTTACGCTGGGTAACGATGCCGACCAGGCGATCATCGTCATCCAGGACGGGATAGAGCCGCTGTACATGATCGATTTGCTGCAGGGAGGAATTATCGCGCTCGCGGGCAGCGGCGCCAGCGGCCCTGCGCACGGTGGTGTCCGGCCGGAAGCTCAGAAAATGCCGCGGCATGATCTCGCCGGCGAGAAAAATTTCCAGCGGGTCCACGGAATACTCGCGGCTCAGGTGCGAGCCACGGCGCACCACTTTCTCGGTGAGCACCGAGCGTTTCAGCACCAGCACCGAAATCAAGTAGGCGACGACGGACGCGACGATCAGCGGCATGATCGCATCCCATTGATGAGTCAGTTCCATGGCGAACACCACGCCCGTGAGCGGACTGCGCATGACGCCGCCCACCACCGCGGCCAGGCTCATGAGTGCCCAAAAACCGGGAGCGACGGGAGGGAATACAAACGCCAGCAAGGAACCGAGCGCCGCTCCGATCATGAAAACCGGGGCCAGCACGCCGCCGGAAGTGCCGGAGCCCAGGGACAGGCTCCAGATCAGGGTTTTGACCACCAGGATGCCGATGATGAGCGCCAGGGTGGCTTTGCCCGCCAGCAAGCTGCCGATCACGTCATAGCCGACACCCAGGGCGCGCGGTTCGAACAAACCGCCCAGGCCGATGATCAGGCCGCCGATAGCCGGCCACCACATCCAATGGATAGGAAGTTTGCGGAACATATCTTCCGAAAAATACACTAGCGAGGTAGCGACCCAGGCTACAACGCCACCAACTACGCCGGCCACGGCACATAAAATGAGAATTGGGAATACCAGCGGCGGGAGCGCATGTTGTGTCTGGAATAACGGCTGAAATCCCAGCAGCAGCCAGCGCAGGGCTGTGGCCACCACCACCGCGATTGATACCGGTACGAAGGAGCGCGGCCGGAACTCGAACAGCAGCAGTTCAATGGCCAGTAGGATCGACGCCAGCGGGGCGTTAAAAGTTGCCGCCATGCCCGCCGCAGCACCTGCCACCAGCAGGGTTTTACGCTCGTCGGCGGTGAGCTTGAGCGTTTGGGCGGTGAGCGAGCCTAATGCCCCGCCGGTCATGATGATCGGGCCTTCGGCACCAAACGGTCCGCCGGTGCCGATGGTGATGGCGGCAGACACCGGTTTCAGGATTGCGACCCGCGGTTTGATCTTGCTGCCTCCCCGCAAAATGGATTCGATGGCTTCCGGCATGCCGTGGCCGCGTATTGCTTCCGAACCGTAACGTGCCATGACACCCACCACCAGCCCTCCGGCCACCGGCGCCACCAGCACAATCCACCAGGCATGCTGCCCGGCTCCGGGTGCCACAAGGCCGGTGGCGAAACGCTGGTAGAAAACCGCGTTGGTGATGAACCCGATCAGTTTGAGGAGGGCGTCGGCGACCACCGCGGCCACGGCGCCTACCGGCACTGCCAGCCCGCAAATGAACAGCATGCGGGGACGCACTTCGAAGTCCCCAAGACGGTCTGTTACACGGTGTGCAGTCATACTGGGCGAGGAACCCGGATCAATATGATGTTATTGCAAAGTTCGCTTCACGAAGCGAACAATTTTAAAGTGCGCACTTGAGCGATGAAGTGGCCAGCCGGCCTCGAAATATGTTTAGAATACTACCAAGCGGATTTTCAGGATAGGCCACCTTTCCAATGAACCATGCACGCATGCATCCTGAGCCGATTTTGCCGAGATTTGTGTCATTTGCAGCAGGCGGCGGAAATCCAGCGGTTCATCCAAACGGACAGGGATAACAGACGCAAGGCATGAGACGTGCGGACTTGAATGCGAGGATTTATACATGAGAAATCGGTTGATAACCCTGATTGCATGCTTGTTCCTGTATGCCGGCGCCGCTGTTCCGGGCTTTGCGGCGGCTAAATTCCATACCATGGTGCCCAAGTCGCAGATTCCCGAGGTCACCAAACATGTGGAGGAGTGGCATAACCAGCAATATCCGGATTGCAAGTTTGTGTCCCTGGTGGGTATAAAAGTCGTGAAACAGCACAAAGACACCTCGAACGAGGTCTGGACGATCCTCGGCTGTGATCACAAGCAGTTCCAGTACCGGGTGTTCATCAAGCAGTATTTCAGCGGCATATCCAGCGAAGTGAGTAACCTGGATTATTCGCCATTAAAAGTGCATAAAAACTAAGCAGAATATTGCAGCCCAGATCGTATTGGTAACAAATATGAAATTGAACAGGGATGCGAAGATGAAGAAAGCCATATACGCAATGGGCATTACTGTGCTGCTCGCCATGGTTGCTGCAAACGCAGACAATCAGGCTAGCCGCTGGTTGTCTCCCAACGATCCGACGGCGCGCCTGATTACGGTGGTGGAAACCATGTGGACGGATGCGAACTGCGGCCCACAGCCGGCTGTCCTCAATGCCGCCATCGCCGATGATTTCCAGGGCACCTCCACCCAGGGAGCGCGCTATGCAAAGTCCGAAGCCCTGAAAGTGGACCACGATCGCGATTGCCGGATGCAGGCAATCCACATCCGGCAGTTCGGGGAATCCCTGGCCATGGCATATGGCAACGAAAGCAGCCTGGTCAGGAAGGGAGGCGGCGCCGAGGAAAAGCGCTGCCTGGCCTGGACCGATACCTGGCTGAAGCGCAATGGCAAATGGCAGATCGTTGCCGCTCAGGACAATGTGGTTGATTGCAAATAACCGGGTTATGCAGACACTGTGGCTCGAAGATGGACATGACCGGTAAAAAACTCAGCGCGGAATCATTACGGCGCATGAAATCGGTGGCGCCGATCCCCATGCTCACGGCCTATACCACTCCGGTGGCCCGCTGTCTGGAGCAGGCCGGCGTGGCGGTGATCCTGGTGGGAGATACGGTGGGCATGGTGGAGATGGGCTTCGACAGCACCCGGCATGTGACCATGGAGCACATGCAGTACCACATCGGCGCGGTGCGCCGCGGCGCGCCCAACACCCACATCATCGGTGATTTTCCCTACCGGTCCGATCGCGATCCGGATACGGCGCTGCGCAACGCCCGCTTGCTGCTGGCGGCAGGCGCGGACAGCGTCAAGCTGGAAGGTCCCAAGTACGAGGTTATTCACCATCTGGTCAAGAATGGCATTGATGTGGTGGGCCATACGGGACTCACGCCCCAGACCGCTGCCAATTTTAAGCAAGTTGGAAAAGACGCTGCCGAGGCAGAGCGGGTTTTAGATGAAGCCAAAGGCATCACTGAAGCCGGCGCATTCTTATTGGTACTGGAACACATTCCGGACGCACTGGCGGAGAAAATCACAACGGCTGTCAAAATACCCACCATCGGTATCGGTGCGGGTAAAAATTGCGACGGCCAGGTGCTGGTGATCAACGATGCCATCGGCATGGGTGACCGTTGGCCGCCGTTCTCCCGCCAGTACGCTTACGTAAGCAAGACAATCACCGAGGCGGCCAAGACGTTTGTGAGCCAGGTTAAAAAAAGAAAATTCTGAAATATGAAACTATTGGTTTATGTCGCTGCGGCGACGGTATTAATGGCAATCAGTACCGCACAGGCGGCTGATTTAACAGGCCGTTGGCTGTCACCCGGTGATCCCGTGGCCAAAATCATCACCCATTATGAAGATATGTGGGCTCATACCGCCTGCTCATCGGTGCCGGAAGCTCTCAAAGCCGCTTTTGCAGAAGATTTTCAGGGCACAGCCCCGAATGGCCAACGCTACGGGAGGCCAACAGGGAATTGGGGTGGTAATGGCACTAATCTCGATTGCCGGCTCCAGAAGATCCAGATCCGGCTGTTTGGAGATTCAGTCGCCGTCGCTTACGGCAACGAGAGCAGTGTCAGCAAGCAGAAGGACGGCCGGCTGCTGAAACACTGCCTGGTCTGGACCGATACCTGGCTGATGCGCAAAGGGAAATGGCAGATTGTGGCTGCCCAGGATAATCGCGTGACCTGCCAATGACAGTTACGCAGTTGCTCGATAAGCTCACACCCCCGCCCGGGCTAGATGCACGTCGCGGGCACGCTGGCGCAACACCCGTGTCGGGACCTTGCCTTCCGCCAGTTCCGCCAGTTAATACGCATCACACAAATAATATATTCATGACATTCGCCAGGTTGTGGAAGGCTACACCCGGCCAAACGCTACCGGTGCGTTCCCGCAGCCACGCCAGCACCACGCCCATGACAAAGGCGAAGATCATTTCCACCCAGTAGATGTGGTGCACGCTGAAGCCGTGGATGTCCAAGCCGTGCAGCAGGCCGAACATCACGCTGGTGATGACGAGACCCCAGCCGAACCGCGCGCCGAGCAGCTTCCAGGGACGGCCAAACAACTCGTTCAGCAGAGCCAGCAGCACGCCGCGGTAAACAAATTCCTCCCCCAGGCCAGGCATGGTGGCCTCATACAAGAATTCAGGCAGCTTCACATGCAGGCTGAAATGCGCACCCAGCAGCAACTGCAGCGGCGTATTTACGATGGCATAGAGCACGCAGACGATGGTCATCACCCGCCAGCTTCCCTGAATGGTCTTGAAGCTCAAACCCGTGGCGGATGCCGTGAATCCCGGCACGAAAGCTAGCAATAGCAGCGGCCAGGACAGCTCCAGCAGCTTGCCTTGCCAGTTCCAGCCGCCCCAGCCCGGTATCACCGTGATGACCTTGAACAGGAATATCAGCCCGATGTCTAGGGTCAGGAATACGGCGAACAGGAACAGGGGAGTCAGGCGTGCAGGCTTGGGCGAGGTCAGGAACGCCAGCGCGAACAGCGGTATCAGGCAGGCAAGATAAATGCCGGCCGTGCCGGCGACGCTGATCAGATAATTTTCCACCTTATTCTCCTTATTTTTATGGAAAGCGGTGATTTATTGTGCTTGATAGTAGCTGAACAATAGCGTTCATTAACCAGGAAAACCTGATTTAATAGTTGTTCATAAATAAAAACAGAAAACAGTGTAAACCCGGATTGGATCAATGCTGTCACGCATGGCAGGGTGAAGTATTCAAGTTTTTGCGTGCACTCGTGTGCCTTTCCAGTAAGGATTTTTCCATACACACATAACGAAATACCCCAACCCTATACGGAAGCCAGGAACGCCTTGATCAGTGCGCCCCGGTAGCGTGTTTTGTGCAATACCAGCGACAAGCTGCGGCGCAGGTCCAGGAACGGTGTTGGTAACACCACAAGACGGTGGGCGGCGACTGCATCATCAACCGCTGCTGCCGGCAGGCACGCGATGCCTAGTCCGGCCACTACCGCCTGTTTGATTGCTTCCACCTGTCCCAGTTCCATTACCACTTGCCCGCCTGGCAAAGCCGACAGCGCCCGTTCGTTCAGGGCGCGCGTGGCAGAACCGGGTTCACGCATGATCCAGCGTGTGCCAGAGAAATCATGCGCGCGCAAGCGACGCCGCTTGGCTAGTACATGATCCGGCCGCGCACACACCACCAGCACATCTTCGCGCCACGCTCGCACTTCCAACTGCGGATGTGAGACCGGTCCTTCCACGCAACCCAGATCGAGAGTGTGGTCCAGCAATCCGGCAACAATGGCGTCGGTATTTCCAACGGTCAGGTGCACTGCAACCTCGGCATACATCTTGACGAAAGTCCCCAGCAGGGAGCCGACCAGGTAATTGCCCACAGTGTTGCTGGCGCCCAGACGCAGTTCGCCTGTCATCTGCTGTGTCTGCTCACTGGTATGACGATAGAGTTCCCGCATGCGCTCGAGGATTTCCCGCGCCATCGGCAGGAGATCGCGACCATGGTGGTTCATGTGCAGGCGCCCACGTTCGCGGTCAAAAAGCGGTGTGCCGAGCTGTCGTTCCAGTTCGGCCAAGGTCATGCTCACTGCCGGTTGGGTCAGGTGCAGTTGCTCGGCAGCCGCACGTACACTGCGGGACGTGGCGGTGGCGACGAATGCCTCGAGTTGTCGTGCGGTAATGCCAATCATCAATATATCTTATAGGCATTATCAATATTAATAAATATTAATTCTGGCTCTGGAACCCCAGAATCACCGTTTTCCAATTGCGAGCTATCCCTATGCCGGTCGCTGAAGCCAATACCCTGGATAGCAATGTTCTGACCGGCACCGTGGACTCAAGGATCTGGCCGGGCCTCATCCTGGCCGCAATCATTGCCTCGGCCGCATTGGTTCTGGGTCACCTGCTGCCGCTGGTCGGCGGTCCAGTGTTCGGCATCGTGCTAGGCATCCTGGTGCGGAACATGCGTGAACCGGCCGTGCGTTTCCAGGCCGGAATCCGTTTTGCCGGCAAGCAGATTCTGCAGTGGTCGATTGTGGCATTGGGCCTGGGATTGAGCCTGCATCAGGTCGCGCGCACCGGGCTCTCATCGCTGGGCGTGACTTTTGTCACAATGAGCGCCGCCTTTGGATCGGCATATGTGCTTGGAAGGTTGCTCGGCATTCCTGCCAAATTGAAGACCTTGATCGGTGTCGGCACTGCCATCTGCGGCGGATCTGCGATCGCTGCAGTCACACCCATCATCAAACCGGATGACCACGAAACTGCATTTGCGATCTCCACCATTTTCCTGTTTAACCTGGTCGCGGTATTGCTGTTCCCTATGCTCGGCCATGTGATGCATCTCTCCGCCCAAGGATTCGGTATGTGGGCTGGCACGGCAATCAACGATACTTCGTCGGTGGTCGCTGCTGGTTACAGCTACAGCAAGGCGGCCGGTGACTACGCTACGATTGTCAAACTTACGCGGGCCACGCTGATCATTCCGGTCTGCCTTTCGCTGGCGTTGTATGAAGCCTGGCGGCACAAGAAACACGGCACCAGCGATTTTCACCTGGCAGAAATATTCCCGTGGTTCATCTTGTGGTTTCTGGTTGCTTCAACAGCACGGACCTTGGGCTTGATACCCGCCGGGTGGCAAGCGCTGATTCATGACGGCGCCGAGTTCATGATCATTATGGCGCTGTCGGCAATCGGCCTGTCCTCGGATCTGAGACGCATGGCCGCCACCGGCATGAGGCCGATTCTGCTAGGCCTGGGAGTGTGGGCGGCCGTGGCGTTGAGCAGCCTCGGCATGCAATCGTTGCTTGGACAACTCTGAAATCAAAGTCAAAATATTCCATCGCCGTGGGGAAACGTGGGGTAAAACAGAGGCGGCCTCTGGTTACTCTCCAAAAAAGCAGACAACGCAATCAAACGTAAGATTATGTACTCGCCCGGGCTAGATGCATGTCGCGGGCACGCTGGCGCAACACCCGTGTCGGGATCTTGCCTTCCGCCAGTTCCGCCACGATGGTTTCATTGTCACGGGCGCGCAGGATGCGCAGCGCAGCACCCACGTCGCTGGCCACCTGGGTCAGCAGGGTTTTCTCGTCCATGGCGTAATGCGTGCTCGGCCGGTTCTGACACACCACGGCACCGCGCAGGTTGCCCAGCACCATCATGGGGAACACGCAGCCGTCGTTGCCCAGGGCACTGCCCACGTCCGGCAGTTCCACCGCGGTGCGCTCGGTGCGCAGCGCCACCAGCGCCGCATCATCGATGTCCAATTCCTCCGGATACTTATCCGCGCCGCCTTGGCGTAGCCGCTTGTAACCCTGCGTTTCCGCCGAATAGATGGCAACCGCCGGCGCGTTCATGCGCAGCTGGATTTCCCGCACTGCTGCATCCAGCAGCTTCGATGCATTTTCCATGTGGCCCGCCTGGCGGGCGAAGGCCCTGAGCGCATTTTCCGCCAAATATTTTCTGCGGAAGAACACCCGTTCCACGATGCGGTCCATGTACAAGCGCACACGGCCGAGAACGATGCCCAGGGCCAGCGGCACCACAATCTGCAGCAACAGGCCGGTGTGCTGGCCGAGCGTGGCGCGCAGGGCCACGCTGTTCAAGGCGGCTACGATGCCCACCACCAGCGCGGTGGTGGCGCCATATACCAGGGAGCGGTCCAGCACCACGGAAATATCCACCACTCGGTGGCGCAGCACCGTGTAGGCGAAACCACAGAAGCCGATGCCGATGAATGTGCTCTGCACTGCCAGGGTTGTGACGATGTCCATGACGGAGGTGTTACTCAAAAATATGCTCACCAGCAGCATCGCAGTGCTGAACAGCAGCCACCTCAGGTGTGGTTTTTGGGACTGCAATGCGCGGCTGTAACCGACGACCAGCATGAGCGCCGGTACTATATAGGCAGCGGTGAACAGCATGCCAAATGCCGGCCGCATTAATCCTGCCCAGCCACTCACGGCAAAGATGAGATGCCCGCCCAGAATAGTGGCAATGCCAATGGCCAGGATCAGGGCAAAGCCAGAACGTGCGTAAAATCTAGTGCGTGGTTTAAGGCTTGTACCCAGGAGCGTTTCGATCATGAGATAGAAAGCAATGCGGCCCAGGCTGTAGGCGGCGATGGCCAGCGACTGCATCCAAAGACCGAGTGTGCCATCTGCTCCAAGTCCGTAGTTAAAGCCAAAACCGAGTGACGTGACCACCAGCCAAGCTGCCATATAACCGGCGGCCTTGTTTCGGCCGCGCCACAGGACCAGCAGTCCCAGTACCGAAAGCAGGAGGTTATTCCCCAAAAAGATCCAGCTGGAAACGAGTGCGCGCTGGCTGAGCGCGACAGGAACCGTGGTAACCGGTACGGTCGTAAGCATTTCTCCCCTGCGGACGACGATCCGGTAGGTCCGAGATGCCGGCAACGGGCCTTGCATGTCGTAGACAGCGATGGCGGAGCGAGTGCTCGAATCCAGTGCTTGCAGGTCAACATGGTCCCCCGTTTGAAATCCAGGAGGCAAAGGGATCCCGGCACTGGGATGCACCACCGCGGTGTGTGCGTCCATGACACTGAGAGAAAACGGGAAATCGTGGATAGTGAACGAGCCCCAGGTAGTCCAGAATCCACCGACGAGCAAAAGAATGGAGAGGAATATCCGAAACCCAAAGGAATGTGACATAGGGACCTCCAATTGAGGCTGAATCCTACGACATCCGGGGATAAACGGCATTACACTGTAGCGTGCCGGCCTGATTAACGAGACATTCTATGGCCAAGCTCCGTGTTGCAAGTTTTGGGGTTTCCCTGGACGGTTACGGCGCAGGTCCAAACCAGGATCTGAAAAATCCGCTGGGCGTGCGCGGCCCGGAACTGATGGACTGGTTCTTCCATACACGCTGCTGGGAGCAGCATCAAGGCCACGAAGGCGGCGAGACCGGCGCGGATAACGACATGGCGGAACGGGGTTTCGAGAACATCGGCGCCTGGATTATTGGGCGCAACATGTTCGGCCCCATCCGCGGCCCCTGGCTGGACGAAAACTGGAAGGGCTGGTGGGGTGAAGAACCGCCGTATCACGTGCCTGTATACGTACTCACGCATTACAAGCGCGCACCGATTGAGATGAAGGGCGGCACGGTATTCCACTTCGTCACCGATGGCATTGAGTCCGCATTGAGGCTGGCTAAGGCCGCTGCCGGCAACCGCGACGTGCGCCTGGGCGGTGGCGTGGCCACCGTCCGTCAGCATCTGCAGGCACGGCTGATCGACGAACTGCATCTGGTGATACGGCCCGTGCTGATGGGAGCGGGCGAGAATCTTTGGAACGGCTTGGATATGCATGCCCTGGGTTATGAATGCACCAGGCAGGTGGTGGGTGAGCGGGCCAACCATGTGTTTTTGAGTAAGCGCAATAAAGCAGCGAGTAGATAGCATTCAGAGAGTAGATGAAGAGTATGTAACTATATTATTAGTTGCCCTCACCCTAATCCTCTCCTGCCACGTAAGAAGGGAGTAGGAAGGAGGGCAAAAATGTATAAATGTTTATTTTGGAAAGCCATGAAAAGGTCCACTTCGTCATTCCAGCGGAAGCCGGAATCCAGTTTTATCCAGAGCCTGGACACCGGCTTTCGCCGGTGTGTCGTTTAATATTTAGTTACCTTTGATACTCGAAGGAGAAACAACGGTCCATGGCGCTGGTAGCATTTCTGAGAGGTATCAACGTAGGCGGCCACCGGACCTTCCGCCCCAGCTTGCTCGCCAGGCAGCTGGCTCGATACCAAGTCACCAACATCGGTACGACGGGAACCTTTGTAATCCACCGTGCCATCACCAAAACGAAACTTCGCGCCGAACTGGCACACAGACTGCCCTTCGATGCCCAGGTCATGATCTGTGAAGGCCGCGAGCTGCTTGCCCTGGAAGCGGTTAACCCATTTCGTAGGGCGCCCAAGGGAACCGGCGTGACTCATTTTGTTAGCATCCTGCCCCGGCGGCCCCGCCGGGCTCCCTCACTGCCGATCCGGCTGCCTGAGAAAGGCGCGTGGCTATTGAAAATTCTGGCGGTGGAGGGGCGCTTCGCGTTTGGTGTTTACCGCCGGCATATGAAGGTCATCGGTTACCTGGGCATGCTCGACAAGCTGCTGGGCATGCCGGTAACAACGCGCAACTGGAACACCATGCGGTTCGTCATGGAGGAATTGCATAAGCCCGGATACTGACCAGCCTGTCATTAAGCATTAATATCTTTCCGTTACGTTGCATCACAACCACCCTGTTGGTGGTAAGTATGGATTGGGTTAACTCTGCCGGGCCGAGTGTACTTGGCCCGGGTAACGTCGATCGTTGGTGGTGGTGGTTCCAGCAGGAACCGCAAATTATCGTGATCCAGCCGATTCCAAAAGATTCGGGCGGCGAGCTGCGTTTTATAGATCAAAGTGTGGAGCGCAACCAGGATGGAACCACCACCTATCACATCAGCGTGATCAATGACGGCACAACCGCCATCGAATACACCCTGCTGGGCGAGTTTCTGACCCAGCCCATGTCCTAACCGGAGGTGCGTCATGAAACTGCATGTGATCTGCGATAGGGACGGCAACATTGCTTCGCTGCATTCCGCGGTTGTGAGCGGGCCCCAAGCTTCGATTTCCTCCGCCGGGGTAATGCCTGGACCGGGACAGACCATGCATGCCATAGAAATTCCTGAAGAACTGAGGTCATTGTCGCTTACGGGAATTCACCGTGAATGCAAAGTAAAGCCGGGCAGTGATGGGCCCGCGCTGGTGCGGGCGGTTCGGTGAAAATAGCCTATTCCTGACCAGAAATTGGAAGGAGAGATTATGGACAGCATCGTGCATTTTGAAATGCCGTACGAAGACCGCCAGCGTGCGGCAAAATTCTACACATCGGTGTTTGGCTGGCGCATGCAGATGCTGGGCAAGGACATGGACAATTATCTGCTGGCTACCACCACCGAGACCGGCGAAAAGGGCCAGAATCCGCCCGGGGCCATCAACGGCGGCCTGTTTCCAAGAAGCGCGACTGGCCCATGCAGCATCCCTCCGTGGTGATTGCGGTACTCGACATCAAGGCATCCATACAGAAAGTGAAAGCAGCAGGCGGCCAGGTATTGGGTGAACCCATGAGGATTCCGGGCGTCGGCCAATATGTTTCCATTACGGATCCGGAAGGCAACCGGGTGAGACTGCTGCAGCCGGTGCCTCGCAACCAATAACTGCCGCCGCACAGGTTAAAACCGTCTAGGCACGGATCGGGCACACGCATACAATGAGTCGCAAATGGGGGCGATATGGGAACTATCGTTGTTTGATACCTGCTAATTACACGGCATAGGGAGGCAGACATGAAGTCAAATCAATTGATTGTCAATTTGCTGTTGCTGATGACGGCTGCGCTTTTCAGCAGTACTGCAACCGCCGAACCGATGCAGACCGTCGGCATGCAACCGGTTGCATTGAATCTTTCCCAGCAAAAATTTTCACCGGCTCCCGGTTATCCAGCCTGCATGAGCATGGCGGTTCTCAGCGGTAACCCCGCAAAGGAACCATCCCTGATCGTGCTGAAGTTCAAGAGCGGCTGCACCGTCCCCTGGCATTGGCATACACCCAACGAACATCTGATGCTGGCCAGCGGCGTGGGCAAGGCCGAGATGAAAGGCGGCAAAATGGTGACCTTGAAGTCGGGCGGTTATGTGTTGGTGCCGGCTCATGAGGTGCACATGTTCACCTGTAAGTACCGCTGCGTGCTGTTCCTGTCTTCCGACGGCCCGTTTGACACCCACTACGTGGATGCCACGGGAAACGAGATCCCGCCGGAGCAGGCGCTGAAAAAATGACCATGTCTATCATCGATTGATACGAGGAAAGCCTTTATGGGTCTCTTCCTTTATTGCGGTCGAAGTTTCTCCCGGCTCAGGAGAATGCAGGAATGCATATCAGTTATTGCTGTCGTTATCCAAGGACTATCAAAGACACGAAATACATAATTCGTTCCTGTAGAATCATGCATCTTTATCGTCCATCATGGATTCTTCAATGAAACAACTGCTGGAGGAAGCCGCCCGGCGCGCCATTGCCTATCTTGAACATGTGGACAAACGCGCGGTGCCGCCATCACCGGCTGCGGTGGCGAAACTGGCGACATTGAATCAACCGTTGCCGGAACAAGCCACTTCCCCCGATAAAGTCCTGCAGATGCTGGATGAAACCTGTTCTGCTGCCACCATGGCCATTTCGGGGCGGCGAGTCTT
>JAGWOR010000057.1 GCA_028870845.1 Gammaproteobacteria bacterium
TGGCCGCGCCACCTATCAGCCGGGCTGGAAATGGTCGGTTCACGTTGGCCCTGAACTGGGACAGGAACGTTGCTCTGTGGAGCACCTGGGTCTGGTGATTTTGGGCGAAGCCACCGCCGCGTTCGCGGATGGCCGCGTGATCCCGCTCAAAGCCGGTGAATTGTTCTATATTCCTCCTGTACTGAACGATAGTTGGGTTGTAGGTAATGAACCCTATGTTTCCCTGCACTTCATGGGCGCGGATCACTATGCGTAATAACAACGGATGATCAATTGGGCATGCCCTAATGCATACTAATTACCGAATAATCCCCATCATCGCCATCATTGAACTTGTGCTCATACTTCCGGCGGGCCTGTTCCTGATAGCGGTCCTCGTACGCCACACCGGGCCACTGGCATATCCCGCCCAGCAAATCGTCATTTGGTACGCAACCCGGTTTTGGACCCTTTGGGTGCTTATGATCACTCTGCCGCTGGTTGCCCTTCTCTTCGGAGGTGTCACCCTGTTTATGTGCCTGAACGCCCAAACTGTTGAACAACAATCCGCCAGGCAACAATTCGCGGCAATTCTAAAATCCGTGCCGCTCCTGGTTATTGCTATCTCGACACTTGCTGCAGGAATCATTCTGGTTATCGTTGCGCTGCATGTGCTGGCAAACTGACTGAAAAAGCTGCAATGTTGGAGAAGCTGAAAACACGCGCCAGACATTTAAAGACCGAGGCAAATGCGCTTTATCTCGCAGCGCGCGATCCAAGAACTCCCTGGTATGCCAAGCTCATGGTGGCTGGCGTGGCCGCCTATGCCTTGAGCCCCATTGATCTGATTCCAGATTTCATTCCGGTGCTTGGTTACCTGGACGATCTGATTCTCGTGCCCGCGGGCATCGCCCTGGCGTTGCGGTTGATTCCCGCGCCAATCCTGTCTGAGTGCCGGGCACAAGCCGAGAGCGCCACCCAAAGGCCCGGAAGCCGAGTGGCTGCCGCTCTCATTTTTGGCATGTGGCTGGTTTTGGCATGCGCTTGTTTAATCTGGGCGTATGAGCACTACCACGCGTGAACACTCTGGGCCTGATTTATTGTAGGTTGGGTTCACAGTAGAAGCCAAACCTGCGCGCCAGCGATAATTCTGCCAATCAATGCCGCCGCAGCTTGAGCTGCATGAAAAAGTAATCGGCATCGGCCTTGGCAAGTTTTGCGGTGCGGGCATCCGTGGTGACGTTGGCGATCTCCTGCAATGCCCGGCCAGTGGCAGTCAGATTTCCCTTATGGGCTTTTAATGCCTCTCTGCGGCGTATCGCCGCGGCCTGGTCCTTGCGCCAGCCCATCTTGACGCCTGGGCTGAAGAAGCGCGCGCTTTTGGGCGTCCTGCCCGGCTTGCCCTTATCCAGCGTCTGATAGGTGGCGGCCCTGACACGGGTTCCGTCCCTGCGCGTATAGGCTTTCCTGTGCACAGTAATCATGTCCATTGGTAAACCCTCCATAATATATACATCCTTACCTTCATAAACATACGCCCTCCGAATCCGCTGTACCACGATGGAACATGACCTGCGTCATTAACAGGAGAACTATCATCCGAAACTGATTATTCATAGGAGACGCTGGTGATGCGGCACTGGATTTGGACAAAGTCAAATCCCTTTCCGTCAGGCCCAGCCGCGTCTCCAAGACGCCGGGTTACATGATCGATATCAAGGCACTTGCGGAGGATTCGGTATAGATTTTACGCAGATTCGCATATTCAGCCCGGACACAGATCAAGGAGGAGATTCGATGATGCACCGCACTGGGATGCTACTAGCCGGCTTGGTTTTCCTGTTCGGCTGTGCAAGTCAGCCGGGCACCACCACAACCACCCCGCCGCAGCCGCCCGCCGGCCTGGCAATACCGGAAGGCATGGCTGAGTTGTATCTGTTCAACGACAGCGGCAAGACGCTGGTGCCGAGTAGCCAGGAAATCACCGATAACGGCAAGACCATCGCCAGCCTTGCGCGCCAGACTTATGTGCGGCTGTTCATCACCACGGGCCCCCACGTTCTGCGCCCTGATCCCTATCTCTGGAAACAGGAAGTGCGGCTCAACGCGGCAGCGGGCATTACATACTACGTGGCCATCGCTTACAAACCGGAGCGCTCCTGGGCCTGGCCGTTGACAGGCGCGCCTCTGGTGATGAAACTTCTTACCAAAGAGCAGGCACTGCCGATGCGTAACGAGATGAGGCCCCAATGAGATGTCGAACGTCGGTGAGACGCGCGACCGGACTGTTGCTGCTGCTTTGCCTGGTGTTACTGGCTGGCTGCGACGCCTTCACCGACCCGGCCACGCGGCTGGCCTCCGGTATCGAGGCCGAAACCGGCCAGCTGGGATCCCTGGAAGGCAGCACCTATAGCATTCAGGGCCTAACTCCGGCCACAGCCGATGAATGCAACGGACCCTATACCGTGCAGCTGGACAAGGTAGGCGCGCTTATCGTGTGGTGCAAAGATGCCGCTGGGCATACCACGACCAGCGGCAGTACTTCCTACCATGCGCGTTTCGTGGATACGCCCAAGACCTACATCGTCAACAAACCCGCAGGCTCCACCCTCACCATCGAGCTGGAACGGCACAATGGCAGGGCTATGATCGTGGATGTACATTAGTAGCCAAGCAACATTGCCATAGGAGGCATGCCATGAACGAGACAACTTCCACACCCAAACTCACCACCCTGTGGCATGTATGGCTGGTTGGGGTGCTGGCCCTGATATGGAACTGCATGAATGCTTTCGATTACTTCATGACCACTACACATTTTTACAGCTTCCCCATGTGGGTGGACATTTCCTGGGGTCTGTACGTGCTGGCCGGCATTCTCGGTGCAGTGGCGCTACTGTTTCGCAAGCGCTGGGCAGTGGCCATGTTTACCGTGTCGCTGGCAGCCATGGTCATCACCTCGTTCTATATTTTCGCCACCAGTGGATTCTCGGTGGAAGGCGGTATGGGTGCGCTGATTTTCACGGCCATAACATTCATCATCGCAATCGGGCTGCTGATCTACGCCCGCTTGTTGGCTCGTAAAAATATTTTGAATTAGGAACTCTAGCGCTGACTTCAACCAGGGAATGGAACAGAATTTTCTATCGTGCGCGTTTTAATACAGGACCACGGCTGGCGCCCGCATAAGCCCAGTAGCGTTGACATCCGGAAAAGCACTTCTTTACAATCCAGTTGCCTGATCCTGTCAGGCGGAATGGAATCCACATTCATTTCAACATGGAGGTTTCCCATGACTGCTTCCCTCTATCAGCGCCTGGGCGACGCCCAAGGCATCAGCAAGATCGTCGACAATATCGTCGCGGCACATCTCAGGAATCCGCTCGTCAATCCGCGTTTCAAGCACGTCAAGGACCTTGACCACCTCGAGGAAATGGCGCGGCAATTCTTCAGCTCCGGTTCGGGCGGCCCAGAAACCTACTCCGGCAAGGACATGCGCACGGCACACACCGGCATGAATATCAGCGAACAGGAATACCTGGCGGTGATGGACGACATCATAGACGCCCTGGACAAGCAAAAACTGGATCAGGCCACTAAGAATGACGTGATCGCAATTCTGCATTCCTTGATAGGCGATATCATCAGGGTTTGATAGGCGAACTGATTCAAACGGATTGTGTTGAACAGGGAGGTTTTATGTGCATATACCAATCGCCTGATTTGCCATATCTTTCAAAAGCCAGCCTGCTCATTGTCTTGCTCATGGCAACACTTGCCGGCTGCGACCCAAAAGTCAGTGCTCTCAAGCCGCAGATCCTGACCTTCAATTACAGCATACAGACGGTTGCGGACGCCTCCGCGCTCATCGACTCTGTGCGCAACGGCAAGACCACGATCGCCCGCCTGATCGCGCGTAGCCCCTGCAATTTTATCGCCGGATTCACCGGCCAGACTCCGCCGCAGATGTTCCCCAACGGCACACCCGGACAGGCTGGGTTCAACGTACAGATCATGGTCAGCGCGCCGGACAACGTCTCCACCACTAATCCATCCTCCTGTGAAGTGCCCGACGAGATAGAAATCAACATCGGCAGCCACTCGCAGGTGCTGGCGCTGGGCATGCCCACCAGCCTGGCTGGCGGCCGCCTTTGGTTTACCAATGGCAGCAAGTACCAGAACAGTGAATTCTTCCGTGCCACGGTGCAGGGCTTCGACGCCACCATCAGCCGCACCAAGGGCGACTTCGCGTTCATCGACCGCCTTGCGCCCGGTTCAAACACGCTGCTGATGGTGGAAGGCTCATTCGCCATGACGCCCTGAGTCCAATTCCGGCTGGGTGAATCCGGCGCTGCATTCGCAGGGCCATCCAGTAAAAATTGTTCCTGCCTGTGAGCGGGCATGTATCATCGCTGTATAGGCAATGGAATATTCCACACTTTGGTCTGACATTTTTCCTGGAAGTGGTTTTCCGGAGATACTGAAACAGCCTCCGGAAAACCCATTCATAGCCGCTGACTGGAGAAAATCATATGAGCGCATTTGTTGTGGTGGACACCAAAATCAAGAACAACCATGCCTATGAAGAATACAAAAAACTGGCCAAGCCCATCGCAGAAAAATACGGCGGCGTGTACCGCGCCCGGGGCGGCTCCATGGAGGTGCGGGAAACCACACTGTGGACACCCACCCGCGTGGTTATCATCGAATTTCCGGACCTGCAAAGCGCGCGCGCCTTCCTTGATTCCAAGGAATATGCGCAGGTGAAACCCCTGCGGCAGAATAATGCTGATTGCACGCTGTTCATCCTGGACGGCATGTAACTTTACCGGTGCCGACGCCACAGGTAATTTCGGCAATCCCTACGCTGGTTCAATCCGCTGCATAAATAGCTTAAAATCCGCCGCTTTAAGCACTAACACATTTTCATGGAGCAGCCATGCCCCAAGCGGAAGTAGTAAAAATCGGACAGCTTGTAGTCAAGTACCTGATTGACGGTTCAGCCAGCCAGGGATTAGGCATATTCGAACTGACCATCCCATCCGGATCCAACGTGCCACCCCCACACAGCCACACGCACAATGAAGAGTGTGTTTACGTTCTGGAGGGAACCCTGCGTTATTCAGTGGATGGCGAGAGCCGCGACTTGCGGCCAGGCGAGTGGATGCGGACGCCCAAGGGCTCGGTGCACGGCTTCAGCAATCCACACCAGGAGAATGCACGGGCGCTCATCGCTTTAACGCCGGATATCGGCGCACAGTATTTTCGCGATGTAGCGGCCGTTATCAATAGCGGTGGGCCGCCGGATGTGCCAAAGCTCCTGGCGGTTATGGCGCGTTACGGTCTTAAGCCTGCTCCACGGCCGTCCTGACCGGCTGACAATCAACCATAAAACAATGCGATCAAAGCCTGTAGTGGTAACAGTCGATTAGGGAAGAATCCATCCTGGCGGCCTGAACCGGCCGCCAGGATGGAGTTGTCAAGACCAGAGATTTTTCTGTATTAACAGAGGAACGGACATCAGCCTTTCTTGACCATGCCCATCACCATGCCGCCCAGGCTGGCGAGAAAACTGCCGCCGAAGAACGCCAGGATTGCCATCCCTCCCATTCCCATGTTGGTGAAATGCGAACCGAAGATCGCCACATTGGCGATGCCGCCGATGATGCCCAGGATCGGGCCGCATACGATGCAGCCCGGCGGACCCCAGTCACCCGGCTCAACTCCGCCACCGCCGCCGCCGCGAAAATGAATCGGCCAGCCGGTCCCGCACCATCCAATGATTCCCGCAATTATCCAGTCCATGATCCCTCCTAAGTATTTTGCAGTTGTTGATTTGCGACATCAATGTCGCCTCCTTGAGCATGCACCCGCCGGTTCCGGCAAGTCAATGCAGACATAATGTAGGCACGCCCGACTGCGCGCCGTACAATACGCAACGCGTTTCCAAGGTGCACCATCCACAAAGACCCGCATGGGTCTGCAACCGGCTCACCACCAGCGCCAGCACATTTCAACAATCATGACCGGCATTTTTTCCAAACGCGGTGCGCAACCGCGCGGCTGGAGCATCGCCGCCATCGCCTTCACCGGCGGCGTGGGTGGCGGTGTGGTTTTCCCGATCCTGCCGGTGCTGGGCATCGACCTGGGCATCCCGGCCTTCATGGTGGGCCTGATCCTGTCCGCCAACCGCCTCACCCGTCTGGGTTTCAATCCGGTTACCGGCAGCCTCATCGACCGCTTCGGTGCGCGCTGGCCGGTGGCCGCCGGATTGTGCGTCGAAGCCCTGGGCACACTGGCGTTTTCCATCGCCCTGACCTCACACCGGCCGTCACTGTGGTTCCTGGCGGGACGCATCGTATGGGGCGTGGGTTCTTCGCTGCTGTTGGTGGGCACGCTGGCGGCGGTCATGAGCATCGCACCGCTGGAACGGCGCGGCAGCATGGTGGCACGTGTGCGTACCGCCATCAGCCTGGGGCTGCCGGCCGGGCTGCTGATCGGCGGATTGATCGCCGACCGTTTCTCCGCCAACGCAGCATTTCTCACCGCCACCGCATTGACCATCGTCGGCGCCGCCGCTTCCGTGTATGTGCTGCCGTCGCGCGCGCGGCGCGAACCCGCGGTGCCCGCCAATCCAGCCTCCACCGCGGCACTGCCCTTGGAAACCGTAAATTGGCGCACGCTGTTGCATATCCCGGACCTGCGCATGATCTGGAGCGCCAATGCCCTGCTGTTCTTCGCCATGTCCGGCGTACTGCTGGCCACGCTGGCTGTCATGGTGCAAAAACGCGCGCTGGATATTTTCGGCATGCAGGCGCAAGGCAGCGCCGGACTGTACATGGCGGTGATGATGGTGGCCCGCGCCGTCACAGCCATGGCTTCCGGCCACCTGCTGGACCGCAGCAGGTCGCGCACCAGCCTGTTGCTGCCGGCGGTACTGATGGTGGCCGGTGGCTTCATGATTCTGGGCAGCGCCGCCCACGTGGGCACCGTGGTACTGGGGCTGCTACTGGTGGGCGCAGGCTCCGGCGCCCTGACCATCCCGTTGCTCACCCTGTTGAGCGACGTGACACCGCACCACCTGTACGGCCGGGCCCTCTCTGTGTATCAGTGGTCCAGCGATTTCGGCGGCGCCGCGGGCCCCATCGCCGGCCTGGAGCTGGGTCAGGCCTTCGGCTACGACCTGGTGTATGTGGCGGTGGGCGCCATCCTGCTGGTCATGGCGCTGCCGCTGCGCGCCTTGATCGCCCGCCATCGCTGAGCCGCATGCTGCGTCCGCCGGTGGCGCGAGAATACCCGTCGTTACTCGGTCTTGATGGCGGACTTGTTGGCATCCAGCCACTGTGCGAAGGTTTGCAGCGCGGGATTGAGCGTACGTGCCACGCCGGGATCGCGGCTTTTGGCGAAATAGTCCTCGAACTCCGCGTAGAACTGGAACATGTTCCCCAAATCCTCGGCACCGGGAAAACCAAAGGCCCGATAGGCCGCGGGCGTAACCGGGTTGTAATGTACCTCGCGACCCAATGCCCGGGTAAAGGCCGCCGCCATTTGTGAGCCGCTCAGTAGTTCACCGGCGATGCCCAGGGTCTTGCCGCTGTATTTGGAGCCCGCCTTGAAGATTCCATAGGCACACTTGCCGATGTCTTCGGCGGCGATGCCCGCCAGTTTTTTTTCAGCCATGGGCAAGGTGAGAGTGATCCTGCCATCTACACCTTTTTTCGGGCCCATGCCGAAATGAATGAAGTTGTCCCAATAAAAAGTGGTGAGCAGGAAGGTGGTCGGAATTTTAAGCTCGGTGAAGTACCTGTCGCATTCACCCTTGGCGTCGAAATGCGGCACTTTGTATTTGCCCATGAGCGTAGGCATGCGATTGTCAGACAGCGACACCCATTTGCGTGTGTCCTCCAGCGTCGACCAGATGACGTGGCTGACTCCGGAATTTCTTGCTGCCTGGGCGAGGTTGCGCGCTTCGGCATTCTCTTTTTCCGGCGACATGTGGGCCCAATAGAAAGTCACACAGTAGGCGCCGTAGGCGCCGCGCATGGCCTGTTCCAGGCTTTTGGCGTCATCCACATCGGCGGCCACCACTTCGGCACCAAGTTTAGCGAGCGCCCTGGCTTTGTCGGATTTTGGGTCGCGCGTCAGCGCGCGAACCGCGAATCCGCCCTGCTTGTCGTTGATGATGGCACGTACCAGGCCGCCGCCCTGGGAACCGGTTGCTCCTGTCACTGCGATAATTTTTGCTGTGGTCATAATCTATGCTCCTCGAAATAGTTCCGGACATATCAGCCGGTATGCGAATCGGGCAATGGCTTCAGCCGTGGGATTCCTGCAGCAGCCACCGATGTGCAATTCTTAGCTGTGCTACAGCTTACATCTTTATTGACTATCCATAACCGGTACCCATACTGATATTTTCCTGGGCCACCGACAGGCAGGTGATGTCGATACGGCTTTGGATTCCTCGCTCAAGGAGTATCACATGCGTGGCCATTGTCTGTGCGGAAGCGTGGCATTCGAGATCGACGGACCGCTGCCGCGGGCCTACCAGTGCCATTGTTCCCTGTGCCGCAAACAAACCGGCACGTCCTCCAACACCTCGCTGATGATCGCCAGCAGACATTTCCGCTGGACCGCGGGTGAATCGCTGGTGAAATCCTACGTGAAAGCCAGCGGCTTCCGATCGGATTTCTGCCAACGCTGCGGCTCGCCGGTGCCGAATCCGCTGCGCGGCACCGACTACCTGTGGGTGCCTGCCGGGTTGCTGGAAGGAGAAGTTGCCATCGAAATCGGCGCCCACCTGTGCGTGAACTCCAAGGCGTACTGGGATGTGCTGCCCGCGGGTGGTGTGCGCTATGCAGGCATGCCGGAAAATGAGGAACTGCTGCGGCTGCTGAATACGCCGCGCCAAACTGAGTCTTGAACCCGCAATTTCAATTTTCTTTTGATATCGGAGCTGTATTATGGAAATTTCAGCCATGGTATCAATTCCCGCTCCAGCCACAAGTGCCAAGCTGCGTACGGACAGCGTAACGCAGGAGTTAACCCTTCCAACTATATCCACTGGCCATGGCTCCAGCGTGAGCGGTGGCGAGATCCTGATGCTGGCCCTGGCCACCTGCTACTGCAACGACCTGTACCGAGAAACCGGGCAACTCGGCATTCCGTTGGGTGGCGTGGAGGCGGCAGCCACAGCACGCTTTGAAGGCGCCGGACTCGCCGCCAGCGGCATACGTTACCGCGCGCTGTTTTCTTCGCCAGCAGAAAAATCCAGGATCACGGAGCTGTTGCGTCACACTGACGTGGTGGCAGAAGTGCACAATACCCTGCGCACCGGTGTTCCCGTGGATTTGATCGTTGTCTGATCAATTGCAGCAAATGGAATGCGCGTGCCTGCTAGCGTGGTAAACGGTATCGGCTGTTTCATGCTGCCGTTGCTACTGGCTTTGCGGGTGATTTCGGCATATCTACGCCGACTTTTGTCCGCATCCGCTATCGACATGCGCGTCTCAGGCTGTTACCTTGCGTGGGCGCCGTCACCCTGACAACTATTCCGCCTGGCGGCAGCAGCAAACGCGTGGAAGTCAGGCCGGAAAGGCGGCAGCGGAAACCCGTGCCTTCCGGAACCTGCATGGATACCCGTCTTTCACTACAAGGAGTCATATCATGCCTAAATATGTCATAGAGAGAGAACTGCCGGGCGCCGGCAAACTTTCCCCTTCCGAACTCAAGGCGGTCTCGCAAAAATCCTGCGGCGTCCTCAGCAAGATGGGACCGCAGATCCAGTGGCTGGAGAGTTTCGTGACCGGCGACAAGATCTACTGCATCTACATCGCGCCGAACGAAGCGGCGGTCCGGGAACACGCCCAACAGGGGGGTTTCCCCGCAAACCGCATATCTCAGGTGATGTCCATCATCAGCCCGGTGACCGCAGAATAGCGGCGTATTCCCGAAGCTCAATACCAGCTCATCCCGTAGCCAGGCATGTCCCGGTATGCGGCAGCGGTGTGTGGCGGTGATCGCGGCTGACACCGGATAGCTGTGCTGTACGCCTATTTTCAGCAACGGTATAGTAGCCGGCGCTCATGCGTCAGGCCCGAGTTTCAGTCAGGGCACTGGAGTCTGTGATGTTTGGCAGAATCGCTTCCATTACCGCCGCCTGCATCGAAGCCGCCGGCATTCTGGTGATCGTTATTGGCGCGCTGGCTTCCAGCATTTATTTTCTGCGCCGGCTTGCCAAGACCCATTCGTTTGAAGGCACCTATCCCGCCTACCGCAGCGACCTGGGCCGCTGCATCCTGCTGGGACTGGAACTGCTGGTAGCCGCCGACATCGTGGGCACGGTGGTGGTGGACCCGACCTTCGTAAATCTCGGTGTGCTGGCCATCATCGTGGCCATCCGCATCGCCCTGAGCTTCGCCATGGACGTGGAAATCAACGGACACTGGCCCTGGCGGCAAACGGAACTGACCGTGAAGCGCAATCAAGATGCGCGCCCACAACGCCTGCGGAATACCGCGGGCCGTGGCGATGCGGGCGGCTCAAGCTAGGGCAACCGCACATGGAGATCGGCCAGATTGCCGTTACGGTCAGCAACGTCCCCAAGGCCCTGGCGTTCTATCGCGACATATTGGGCCTGGAATTTCTGTTCAGTCCTTCCCCGAACCTGGCCTTTTTGTCGGCCGGCAGCGTGCGCATCATGCTGACTACGCCCCAGGGCGCGGGCCAGGCGGGCGCCAATTCAATCTTGTATTTCAAGGTCACGGATATCGAATCCGTGCACG
>JAGWOR010000016.1 GCA_028870845.1 Gammaproteobacteria bacterium
ACAGTTACGGAAACGTGCTGCACAAGTCGTACGATAAGGATACCGCTAGTGGTATCCGTGTTAAAACCACAAATTACGAAATTTCACCACCCGACATTAAGAACTGGTGGCTGGATAAGGTTGATGCGAAGGAAGTATGGGTTGCATCCACCCATGAAACATCATCTGCAAGCAAGCATGCAAGTGATGAAGGTGTGGGTTCTTCGCTCACAGATACCTATTATAAATACAACCAGTACCGTCAGGTCACCAGCAAGGCGGTAAATGGCCCGGACCCATATATTGAAGTGACACTCTATACATATGAAAAAAACCCGAAGCTGGCGGATTATGGGGAATTGGTAAAAATACAATATGCGGCGGTGCGCAAAAGCGATAATGCGGAATTCATGCTGGATACTCGCACAGTCGGGTATACGCCGGATGGATATTTTATTTCTTCAGTTAAGGATGCAAATGACGGCGCCACGACGTACCGCGTGGATCCAGCCACCGGCAACAATCTTTCAAAGACATCTCCGAACGGTGCGGTGACCAAATATAAATACGACGTTTTCGGTAACCCAGTACAGTAGTGCAACAGGAAACAAGCACGCGTATATCACATGAGCGGTAATCACGCTGTTTAATCCGCTACCACCAGCATAATCGATAATGGGGCTGCGACAGGCATAAGCCATTCACCGATTAAGTCAGTCACCCTGCTTTTGGCGGATAGTAAACACGTGATAGGCGATGGCATCCCAGGCATTGTGGATGCCGGTGAACAGCAGGATCAGGGCCACGGCGCCCGCGCCGAACAGCGCGTCACCCAGGTTGATGAAGGCCGCTGGCGCCGAACTCGCCAGTGCCAGGTAGGCCAGAGCCGGCAGCCAGATGTGGAACAGCTGGTCCTCGAACACCGGTTGGTAGGCGGTCTGCCGGCGCATGCGCCGGGCCACCACCACCACATAGATCAGTCCCGCCAGACCCATCAGCCCCCAGAGCATGGTCAGCGGGATGATGGTGTGCCAGGGCACGCGCAGCAGCGCCGCCAGCAGCAACACCGCAGAGAAGTGCACGATGGTCGGGTTCGCAAAAGCACTGCCGGCTTCGGCGGCGCCCTTGGGCGGGTGTTCGGCGATGAGGGTCAGGACCACAAACTGTAAACCGATCAGGGCGCCGGCCGCCGGCCCGACGATCAGGTAAAAGCTCTCCCATTCCGTGAGTGCATGCATGTGGTTATCCTCCCTGGCCGGCTAGCGTGATTATCACCCTGATTGGCCCGCAATAGCCAAGTCATGCCATCGTCCCAGCTTGTTTCAGGGCCGGAATTCAAACATCGAGTACTGGAACTGCTGGATCCGGCCGGCTGGCGTTTGATGCGCCTCGCTGCGTTGGCGACTCAAACGGAATCCGGATCCCAGTTCCGCGGCCAGGCTTTCGGGTGAATAACGCTGTACCGGCAGGCCGCTGCAGCGTTCCGGGCCGTGCAAATCAAAGCTCGCGAGGATGGCGCTGCCGCCGGATGCCAGTGCTGCCTGCAGATTTTCACGATAGGCCTTGCGGTCGGACGCCTCGGTGAGAAAGTGGAACACCGCCCGGTCGTGCCACAGCCGGTATTGGCGCGCGGGTTTCCAGATTGTGACGTCGTCAACGATCCAATGTACCCGGCTGGCCGCAGCACCAAGACGCATGCGTGTGATTTGCAGTGCCGGTTCAGCGATGTCCAGTAGCGTGAGATCGCTGAAACCTTCCGCCAGCAGCTGATCCGCCAGACGCGAAACACCGGCGCCCACGTCCATGATGGCGTCGGTCTTCGAAAGCCCCGCCGCGTGGATCAGTTGCAGGGAAATTTCCGGCTGCGGCTGGAACCAGCTCAGGCTGTGTTCCGGCTTGTGCCGGTAGACGTCTTCCCAATGCTGTTTACGGTCCACGTGCGGCCTGGTGTTTTTGCGGCAGCGGTGCAAGATAAGCCATCAAAATCTCCCGGGTCGAACCCCATAGGGTTGGACGATTCCCGCATTCTATTCCCCACCCGCCGGCACCCGCAGCGCGCCTGCATGACCCATATGCGGCAAGTGTTCCACGGCCGAGCCTTGACCTGTCCCAATAACTGTATAAATATCCAGTCTCCTCGTACACTGCCTGAGCCGGTTGCATGTCTGCTTTTAGCCCACTCCGCTGGCCCCGCGCCGTCGCCCTCATCGACATGAACGCCTTCTTCGCCAGCATCGAACAGCGGGATTTCCCGGAACTCCAGGGCCGTCCCGTGGGCGTCACCAACGGCATGACCGGCACCTGCATCATCACCAGCTCCTACGAGGCCCGCCGCCGCGGCATCCAGACCGGCATGCGCGTGAAACAGGCCCGGCGCCTGTGCCCGGAGTTCGTGCAGCGTCCGGCCCGCCCCGAGCGCTATGCCCAGGTTTCCACCGCCATCATGCAGGCGCTGCAGGAAATCACCCCGCAGGTGGAAGTGTTTTCCGTGGACGAGGCCTTCCTGGAACTGACCGACTGCCAGGATGCCTTCGGCACTCCGGTGGCCATGGCGCGCCGCGCCCGCAACGTGGTGTTCCGGGTCTCGGGCCTGCAGTGCAGCATCGGCGTATCGGGTGACAAGACCACCGCCAAGCATGCTGCCAAGCTGCACAAGCCCGACGGCTTCACGGTGATCCCGCCGTGGGAAGCGCGCGCGCGCTTGCATCATGTGCCGCTCACGCAGCTGTGCGGCATCAAGCAGGGCATCGGTGGATTCCTGGCGCAACGCGGCATCCATACCTGCGGCGACATGCAGCGCCTGCCCATCAGCGTGCTGGCGCAGCGCTTCGGCAATCCCGGCCGGCGCATCTGGCTCATGGCCCAGGGGCTGGATCCGGAACCGGTGCACACCACAGTGCCGCCGCCCAAGAGCATCGGCCACGGCAAGATCATGCCGCCGGCCACCCGCGACCGGCGGGTGCTGGCCACCTACCTGCTGCACATGGCGCAAAAAGTCGGCGCGCGGTTGCGCCAGCATCAGCTGCAGGCCCAGACGTTCTTCATCGGCTTGTTGAGCGACGGCGGCTATGTGGCGCATAAATTCAGGAGCGTGCGCGCCACCGACGACAGCCGCGAAATCTACGCACTCTGCAAGGACTATCTGGCGCGTTACTGGAGCGGCTGGGGTGCGCACCAGGTGCAGGTCACCGCCCTGGATCCGCGTCCGGCCGATGTCCAGCAAGACCTGTTCTTCCACAGGGATGAGCGGCTCGCACGGTTGAACACGGTGATGGACGCCGTCAACGCGCGATACGGCGAGTTCACCCTGGCACCCGCGCCGTTGCTGCTGCGCAGCAACATGCCCAACGTGATCGCGCCGGCCTGGAAACCCTACGGCCACCGCCAGACCATCTGAACATGTGCGTGGGCGTGCACTACACCCTCGGCAGCCGCGAGCTGCGGGTGCTGTTTGCCGACCGCAACGCCCAGCTGCCGGTGTCCACCCGCGACGGCATGGTGCTGATGCCCTGGGGGCGCCGGCCGCGGCAGGCCGGCCGGCTGCCGCTGGGCGGCTGTGCCTTTCTGGACGCCGTCCACGCCGGCAACTGGGACCGCTACCGGCCCAAGGCAGTGCGCCTGTGGGTGCGGAGTTTCGCCGAGCAGGACGTGGAAGGCCGGGTGCACTGGCATGAGCTCACCGCCGGCAAATGGATCAAGGGGCTGGTGGCCCGGGACGCAGCCGAACGCCGGGTGTACGTGGTCACGCTCACACCGGTGCTGGCGGAAACCCCCTACGAACGCTGGCCCTGCATCCACAGCGGCTAGCGGCGTCCGTCAAATCGACGCCCAGGTCACCCGCCGCGTACTGAACTTATGACCCCGGATGCAACAGGTTTGGCATGGGATGTATTTCGAAACGGAAACCGGCGTTTGCCCTGATTACCGGATCATTGTCGGCAAGCGGCCGGGCATCGGCGCCGTCTGCCAGGCGCACCACGGCGATACCGAAGCCTCCCTTGGGATCGGCCACCGGTCCGAAAGCCAGCACCAGGCCCTTGGCCATCAAGCCGCGCCAGTACAGGGAATGCGCCTGCATGAGTTCGGTTTCCGCCGCAGTGATGTCCGACATGAAATTGGGGCGTGGCGGGTGGAGTTTGCAAAAGAAATAGCGCATGCGGTTCTCCTCAATAGCCAAGCAATTGCAGCAGGTGGATTTTTACTGCCGGCCATTCCGATTCCACGATTGAATAGCGGGCTGAATCCCGTGCAATGTGATCAGTGGCCAGCCGGTGTCCGCGTAAAATCCCCTCGAAGCTTGCACCGATGCGCGCGAGTGCCTTGCGCGACCGCTGGTTGCGGGCATCGGTGTGGAAGCAGACGCGCAGCATCCGCCAGGTTTCGAATGCATGGCTCAGCAACAGCAGTTTGGCTTCGGTGTTGGCGGCGGTGCAGATGGCTTGGCGTGTGAGCCAGGTGTAGCCGATTTCGCCGGCATCTGGCGCGGCCCGATGGCGGCGCGCATGGCCTTGCGGCCAGTTCCAGTACTCCAGGTCGAAGCAGCGCGTGGAGCCGATGACCGTACCGTCGGCTGTGCGCACGATGGCGAACGCCAGGGCGCTGCCCGCTTCACACCACGACCGGGCGGTCTCGATGTAGTCCAGGACCTGGATTCGGCCCTGCGGCACCATGCTCCATTGATAGAGACCGGGGTCAGCAGCTGCAGCGGCTATCAAGCCATCCGCATGCGCCGGCGCGAGCGGCTCGAGGCGCACCTGCCGGCCGCTGAGCACGGGATGGTCGGACTGCATGGCTTAAGAATATACACCGGCGAGTGCGCTGTCATTACAGGACTTGCCGGAGGGCGGCGCCGCCCTCCGAAACCATGACATGGTCAGTGCAACGTGGGTTTCAAACCGGGCGTTGGAATACCAGCGTGGCGTTGGTGCCGCCAAAACCGAAACTGTTGGACATCACGCAATTCAATGGCATGTATTCAGTCTGCTGCACGATATGCAGTCCCTTCGATTCGGGACACGGATTTTCGATATTGATGGATGGCGCCATGAAACCCTTTTCCATCATCAACAGGCAGTAAATGGCCTCGTGCGCACCCGCCGCGCCCAGGGAATGTCCCGACATGGATTTGGTGGAAGACACCGGCGGCGCCCGCTCGCCGAATACGTTTTTGATCGCCAGCAGTTCGACGGCATCCCCCGCCTGGGTTGAGGTACCGTGGGCATTCAGGTAATCAACCGGCACCTGGACATGTTCAAGGGCCATGCGCATGCAGCGTTCCGCGCCCTCGCCCGAGGGCGTCACCATTTCACAACCGTCCGAGGTTGCGCCATAGCCGACGAGTTCCGCATAGATGTGCGCCCCCCGTTGGCGGGCCGCCTGCAGTTCCTCGAGCACCAGGATGCCGGCACCGCCGGCGATCACGAAGCCGTCGCGCTGCACGTCAAACGGGCGTGAAGCCTGTGCCGGAGTCTGGTTGTAGCCCGAGGACAGCGCCCCCATGGCATCAAACAGGCAGCTCAGGCCCCAGTGCAGCTCTTCGCCGCCGCCGGCGAACATCACATCCTGGGCGCCCGAACGGATCAGGTCGGCCGCCGCGCCGATGCAGTGCGCGGATGTGGCGCAGGCGGAAGAAATTGAATAACTGATGCCCTTGATTTGAAACGCGGTGGCCAGTGTCGCCGAAACCGTGGAACACATGCAGCGCGAGACCATGTACGGGCCGATACGGCGTACCCCGCGGGATCGCAAGGTGTCGGCCGCCTCGATCTGGTTGGCGACTGAACCTCCGCCTGAACCCGCGATCACGCCCACCCGTGGCGTGTGAATCAAATCCGGAGTCAGCTTGGCATCATCGATTGCGTCACGCATGGCGACGTACGCGTAGGCAGCCGCATCTCCCATGAACCGCTTGAGCTTGCGATCGATGACATTTTCCAGATCGATTTCCGGCCATCCCGCCAGCTGGCTGCGCAGGCCCAGGTCGGCGTACTCCTGCACATAGCGAATTCCTGAGCGCCCCTCGCGCAAAGCCGCTTCGACTTCTGCCTTGGAATTTCCCAGACACGAGACGATGCCCATGCCGGTCACTGCCACACGCCGCATATTCGTTCCCTACAGTGCGCCGGTATCGGTGAACAGCCCGACCCGCAGAGTGTTGGCTGTATATATCAGAGTTCCGTCGACCAGGACACGCCCATCGCCGACCCCCATGATGAGTTTGCGCTCGATGACGCGCGTGACATCGATTTGGTAGCAGACTTTGTGTGCCGTGGGCAGCACCTGGCCGGTGAAGCGGACTTCGCCGACGCCCAACGCACGGCCGCGGCCCGGATTGCCGCGCCAGCTCAGATAGAAGCCTAACAGCTGCCACAATGCATCCAGTCCCAGGCATCCCGGCATCACCGGGTCTGATTCGAAGTGACAGGCAAAGAACCACAGATCAGGTGTGATATCCAGCTCGGCTTCGACGATGCCCTTTGAGTGACTGCCGCCATCCGCAGCAATCTGGGTGATGCGGTCAAACATCAGCAGGTTAGGCAGGGGCAGCCGGCCGTTGCCAGGTCCGAACAGCTCACCATGGGCGCAGGCGATCAGCTCGTCGCGCGTATAGCTGGATTGTCTGGTTTCCTGAGCAGCAAGAGGTTGCATGCCGAGTTTACTTGGGGCGTGCCAATGGCAGCACAATGGCATTGTCGCCGGGCTCCACGTACTGGCGCAATAGCAGCAGGAACATATTCCGTACCAGCGCGGCATCCAAGCCGTTGTGCTGCGCCAGGCTGGCGGTCCGTTCCAGGATTTCCTGTTCCCGCTCTGGCGAATGCAGCGCCATTCCCTGTCCGGCCTTCAGCGCCAGCGCCTGCCGGCTCAGATGCATGCGTTTACCCATAAGCCTAACCATGGCGGCGTCGAGCGCGTCGATCTGGCTGCGGATTTGCGTCAAAGTCTGATCACATGGCGGCTGATGGGGCGGCTGGCCGCCGGCGCCGGCCCCGCCATGACCTGCGTCAACCCCATCATCGCGGGATTGCCGTATGTTTGCGTTTTCCGGTTTCTGGATGTGCATATGCCGAAACAGATGGTTCAAAGTTCACCCGCCGCGGCTCAGCAACCCGCGGCTTTGAGGCTGGCGCGCCTGTTGGCGGGAGTTACCCGCAACGGTCCGGCCGCGGCCTGGTTTGACAGGCTGCTGGCGATGTTGGCGAACCGGGTATTTGCCCTGCCGCTGGCAAGCGGCGAGCTGGATTTCCTGAGCGAGCGCCGCCTGGCCGTGGAATTTGAGGACCTGGCGGTGTGCTGGGTGTTCAGCCTGCATGCCGGCAGCTTGCGGGTGCTCGACCGCCGCGCCCGTCCCGAAGTCAGCATCCGGGCGCGGCTCGCCGATTTCACGGCACTGGCCTTGCGGCGCGTGGACGCCGACAGCCTGTTTTTCCAGCAGCGGCTGGCAATCGACGGCGACGTGGCCCTGGGACTGATGCTGAAGAATTTTCTCGACGCCCTGGAACTGGACCAGCTTGCTTGGCCGGCGAAGTTCGCGCTGCTCGCGGGCGAGCGGCTGCTGTCCGACGCCCGGCGCACATCGGCCTGAAGCGCCGGCATTCATGAACCGGAACCCATGGATTCAACCCACTGGTGTCCCGCCTGCCCAAACCAGTAGCCGTTGCAACTCTCGCCGTCGATGAGACCGGTCAATTCCGGCATCCGTCCCTCGTGGATGGCGGTGTGGGTGTGTTCGATGATTGTCTCCAGATGTTTTGATAGCGGGCTGATGCGCACCAGCCGCACGCCCAGCTGCTGCATGTCCTGCCATTCGGTGAGCAGGTTAAGCACCTGCCCGGACTGGCTCTGGATACCGTTGAGTGTCAGCAGCCGCTTGTCATCTTGTGTATACACTGGCAGACCATCCGGATACTTGAGGCATTCGAATTCACAGCTGTCTTTCTGCAGATTGCTGGCGCGCGCGGTAAAACAGCGGGCCGAGTAGGCCAGTGGCATGTGACCGAAGGCGAAGACCTCGGTTTCGAGACGCTCGCCGAATCCCAATTCAGCCGCCTCGCCGAGAACCGCCGCCAATGTTGCGCGCGGCAGTTCCACCGGCGGCGTCCAACGGATCATGCCCTGACGCTGCAGGTAGTTCAGGCTGCGGCTGTTGTAGATGTTGAGCGCATGGCCGCCGGCGAAAGGCAGGTGCTTTTCATTTAGCAGGTGCACCGCCGCCATGTCGTTGGCTTCCACCAGCAGTTCGCCGTTGTCACACAGGCGCGCCAGGGTGCTCAATTCCGACTCGGCTTCGATGAGCGAGAGCGTGGACAGCACCGCCTGCTTGCCGCTTCTGGAAATCTCCCGTGCCAGTTCGATCCACTCGGCGGTGCGCAGGGCGCGGCGCTTGGAACACACGGTTTCACCCAGATAAATCGTGTCCACCGGCCAGCCGGCGGCGCGCGCGTAAAAATCCAGCAGCAGTTCGCGCGGCCAGTAATACAGCACCGGCCCCAGGGAGATTTTCATGGCGGCGGCCACGGGATTACTGCCAGGCGCGCTGATAGGCGCCGAGCGTGGTTTGTGCGCCTTCCGCGACGCTGGCCAGGGAATGCAGCCATTCATGCTGCACCGCGAAGGCATCCGAGTGTTTATGCAGCGCGTCCAGAGCCGCGCGCCACACGCTGGTCACCTGCGCCACATAGGCGGTGCCGCGTTGCCGGCCTTCGATCTTGATGGCCTTGATGCCGGCCCTGGCCAACGCCGGCAGCAGGGCGATGGTGTTCAGGCTGGTGGGTTCCTCCAGCACGTGGTACACGGCACCGGCGGCCCGGAATCTGCCCTTGCAAATGACCGGATAGCCGGCGGCGCTGTCGGCGGGAAAGCGGTCCACCAGCAGGCCGTTGAGGCGTGATTCCAGTCCGGACGGGTGTTTTTGCCAGGTCACGAATTCCGCCGGAGAACAGGCGCCGCTCAAGTTGGGAGACTTGCCGGTGGCGTAGGAAGACAGCTGGCAGCGGCCTTCCACCATGATGCACAGGCTGCCGAAGGCGAAAACCTCCAGGTCCACCGGGCTGTTGGCCGCCAGCCGCACCACCTGATTCAGGGATAACACCCGCGGCAGCACCGCGCGCCGGATACCGAACGCCTGCCGATACCAGCTGAGCGCGTTACGGTTGGTGGCCGAGGCCTGTACCGACAGGTGCAGGCGCATGCCCGGATAGCGGGCCTGTGCGTACTCCATGACGCCGATGTCGGCCACGATCAGCGCATCCAGGCCGGCGTCAGCCGCCAGGTCCACGGCCCGCGTCCAGCGCTGCCAGCCCTGCGGTTGCGGATAGGTGTTGATGGCCAGGAACACCTTGGCACCGTTCACGTGTGCGTAGAACACTGCCTTGGCGAGATTGCCTGCATCGAAATTCAGACCGGGGAAGTGCCGGGCATTGGTGTCGTCGCGCATCCCTATATATACGGCGTCCGCGCCGTGATCGACCGCCGCCTTCAGCGAAGGCAGGTTTCCTGCAGGGGCAACAAGCTCCACGCCAACAGCCTCACGAAATATCCAACCGGGATGAGGCGGCAGTCTATGGGCTGACAGCCATGGGTTACATGACTTAGATCATTGCTGGCGGACAATCGGCAAAACGTACAAGCGATAGACTTGGACTAATTCAAGCTCGGCGCTTGCCTGTCTCATTGCATGTGCGTAAACAGTTTGCTGGCGTTCGACTGGCCCGGCAGGGTCAGGTTTTGTTCATAGACAAAGCCGATGTTTTGCAGCAGCTGGATGGAGCGCTGGTTATCCGGCGCGGTGATGGCCAGGATGCGTTTCAGTCCGAGTTTATTGCGGCCATATTCCAGTACGGCAGCCGCGGCTTCGCGCGCGTAGCCCCGCCCGCGGTAGCGCTCATGCAGGGCAAAGCCCAGATCCACGTGCTCCAGTCCATCGCGCTTGATCAGCCCGCACAGGCCGATGCGGATGCCGGTTTTGAGGGTCACCATGTACAAGCCGAATCCGAGCCGCGCATACATATCCAGCGGGCCCTTGCGGATGTAATCACGCGCGTCCTGCAGTGAGTGCACGTTCTTGTCCCCGATGTAATGCAGCCAGGCCGGATCGTTCACCAGCTCCAGGATGAACGGCGCATCCTCCAGAACCAGCCGGCGCACCACCAGGCGCGGAGTCTTCAGGATTTTCATGCCTGGATTGTAGCCCAGGGGGGCTGTTATGCGACGGGCCGGTTACAAAGTGCGGCATGGCGCAAGCGCTTACCGGCCACGTGGCAGAGGCTGCCGCAGCCCTTATCCGGCCGCCAATGATCATTCATCCGCCCGTGTGGGTCTCGGATTTGGCCGCAGGCTGCCTGGGATCCTGGATTTTGCTCAGCAGCGTCTGCAACGTGGCACCATCCACTGTGACTTGCAGGTAATGGCCCGGTAAAAGTCCCAGGGTTTCATCCATCGGCGACAGCATCCGATCGTAACAGCTGCTGGTGGTGCATCCCGTGGTGTCCTCGGATCCAAGACGGTTGTGGGGCAACCCTTCCTTGACGTTGGTGGACTGCTGCGCATACGTCATGTCCGCCTGCACGCCGTCGCGTTGCCGAATCCAGCTGCGATTGGTGGCGCAGGACAAGCGCTTCATGATGTGGCTGCCGGCCTGGGTTTCCAGAGTACAGACCACCACGTCCGCTAATTTTGGATCATTGGAAAAATGCTGCTGTAATGCCAGTTTTATGGCCTGCAGTTCCCTGATTACCGTGTGTTTACCCTGCACGTCAATTTTCCCCAGGTGCAGGACCATGCCGTTGTTGTCGCCGGTTACGAGCTTGTCCGCAGCCGCCGGTCCACTGAGCATGCCCATGGTTATCAACACGGTCGGTACCAGGGCGCAATTCCGCAAAAATTTTCTACGCGCCGGCATATCGAACTCCTGCGTGGGCAGAGAAGACCTGCGGAAGGAAGCATTCATAGCACTTCCGGACTTTAACTGGGCGCACGGCTCATTGGTGGATTACTCAGGCGTGCATAAGCAGTTTCCACATTGCCGTACATAGATACTTCGTTTACGATGAAATTATGAATGTAGCGGCACCTGAAACTCTGGTCTCCGAAATCTCCGCGGCCATCGCCGAACCGGCCCGCACCTGCATGCTGTACTGCCTGCTGGATGGCCATTCGCGCACCGCCACGGAACTGGGGGTGGTCGCGGGGGTGAGCCCGTCCACGGCCAGCGTGCATCTCGCCCGCCTCCGGGCGCAGCAACTGGTGAAAGTGATGACCCAGGGCAAGTACCGCTACTACAGCCTGGCGGGTACGGACGTGGCCAGCCTGCTGGAGGCACTGGCAGTCATGGCCGGTGGTGCGCGCCATGTGTTCGAGCCCAGCACGCCTGTGTCGTTGCGTGCGGCCCGCAGCTGTTATGACCATCTGGCCGGCGCCCTGGGCGTTGCCTTGCATCAGCGGCTGCTAGAACTGCACTGGCTGTCGCCGGACACCTCCACCGGCAACTCATACGTTGTTACCTCCACAGGTGAACAGGCGTTGGCAGCCCTGGGCCTGGATTTCGTTGAACTGCATGCCCAACGGCGGCGCTTCGCCTATGCCTGTCTGGACTGGAGCGAACGCCAACCGCATCTGGCGGGCGCGCTGGGCGCCGCGCTTTTGCAGGCCGCATTGCGCAGAAAATGGCTGGTCAGAGAACTGGACAGCCGTGTCCTACGCTTGACGCCGGCCGGCAAGCGCGAATTTAAGGTCAGGTTCGGGGTGCAGGTTTTATTCTGAGCCAATGACTCCGCATGCCTGTGCGCCAGTATGGATGTGCGGCGCCGGCTTTGATCATCAGCGAATATAACATCGCCAAAATTCATCACGCCTTGATTTCACAAATTTGTAAACCGATTGTCATGTTTAGTTTTTAGTCTGGCGCCAGTGGTTGGTTTTCAACACACCTGCAAACAGGCTGAATCCCGATTCAAAACATGTATTTGGAGATTCTCCATCACGGCGCCGTAGTTCATGCCTCGTTGCGCCATTGTGTCAATTTTCGAAACATCTTGGTTCGTTTCGAGATGTTTTATGTATCGTTAGGTTTTGACGCTGATTATTGCAATCTCAACAAGTTCGTACGCCGTCAAAAGACCTTAATTGCACTGAAATGCCCTAATTCCGAATTATCCCAATGGGGGTCCAGGTTGCTGGCTGAAGCCGGTTATGCCGTCAGCATTATCGATGCGCCCGATGCCGTTGCTCGCAACAACGCTGTGGAACACATCCGCCTGGTTGTCATGCTGCAATCCGTCTTGAATGACGAGGCCATTGAGTGGTGCAGGAACTATTGTGCGGTCAACACCGGCGTGCCATTGCTGGTGATCTCCAAGCGCAGGGATTCGGAGTTCGAGCTGAACATCCTGAAGACCGGCGCTGATCGCTACCTGAGCTATCCGCTGATCCCTGAGTTACTGGCGGCACACATTGAAACATTGACGCGGCGGAGCGTGGCTTTGAAGCAAACCAGCACCGCAGTGCTGCTCGCGGACCCTGTGAGCCGCCGAGTCAAAATTGGTAATTCAGAACTGCAGCTGGCGCCGGTGTTATTCAGACTACTGGATGAATTCTTGTCTCATCCGGGTGAAGTGTTAACTCTCGAAGTACTTTTGGCCACGATCGAAACGCAGCGCAAGCCACTGCAACGTAACGTGGTTAAGGCGTATGTGCATCAGCTGCGCAAGGTATTGAATTCCTGCGGTTATCCTGACGTCATTAAAACATTGCACCGTGTTGGGTACCGATACGATCCTCCGGCAATTCACTAGGTACACCATTACCTTTTAATGACCGTTTCTTCAACGCCCTGACACATAGCCTGTATAGGCTGCTCACTCTTACGCAAAATCCTCTGCTGGAGTGATCTATGTCATGGCAATACGTTGGCATGCTGGTAGCTGATTCGTATGGAGTACTGTACGTGATGGCGGCGTTGCTGCTGATCGCACTGGCCGTCATCATCGACCGCGGCTGGCAACTGCGCCAGACCATCCTCAAGGGCGGCGCCTTCGTTCAGGAGCTGTCCAACACACCGCAACTGGACCGCAAGCACCTGGCTGCCCTGGTGGAACATGCCGGCAACCTGCCTGAAGCCGCACTGGTCGACACCGCGTACCGGCATCACGGACTCACGGATGTGGAACAACTGGGAACCCGGCTGGACGAAAGCATCCAGTTGATTGCGCCGGAACTCGATCGCCGGCTGTGGATACTCGACACCATCGTGACCCTGGCGCCGCTGCTGGGCCTGTTCGGCACCATCCTTGGCATGTTCAAGGCATTCCATGTGCTGGCTGCGCCCGGACACGCGCCCACCGCGGTGACCGGTGGCGTGGCTGACGCGCTGGTGGCCACTGCCAGCGGCCTGTTCATCGCCATGGTGGGGTTGCTGGCTTTCAATGCCTACAACAATCAGGTGCGCCTGATCCTGCATCAGCTGGATTCGGTACGCACCATGCTGCTCAACCGCCTGGATGGCGCCCCGTTGGTGCCCGAGGGTGATTCCAGCCTTCCGGATCCGGTGCAGAAAATCGACCTGAGAAAGACCGCTTCATACCGCCTGGAGAACTGAGCGTGCACCTGCGCTATTTCGAAGTCCGCAAGGGGCGCATCGAGATCATCCCTATGATCGATGTAATGTTCTTCATGCTGGTGTTTTTCATCGTCATAACCGTGCAAATGCTTCCCGATCAGGGACTGAACCTGCAATTGCCGCTGTCCAATCAGACCAAACCGCTACCGCGGCCGCAAGTGCTGATCAACATCGCCGAGAACGGCCTGGTCACGGTCAAGGGACAGGCGCTTTCCATGGATGAACTGGCACAGCTGTTGCAATCCATGGGCGCGGCACAGACCCAGGTCACCATTGCAGCTTCCAGGGCCGTGCCATTCCAGCAATTCGTGACGGTGATGGACGCGGTGCGTCATGCGGGTGTCGTCGACATCGGCATCGCGGCGCGGCCTTCGCCTTAACGCGTTTCCACCGGATTTGCATCCCAACACTGGCGTTTCACAAAAAACAAGTTGAGAGGAGAGTCAGTCATGAATTCAAGAATATTTCTGTCACGCGCTGTCCGTGGCACCATCAGCACCACCGCCATTGTGTTGCTGGCGGGCATTGCCATGGGTGCCAGAGCAACCCAGCCGGCACCAGTGCGCACCACCAGCGTGCGTTCAACCCGCAAGCAGAACCAGGATACCGTCGGCGGTCTGTCCCAGAGCGGTGAGCTCGTGGCAGACAACACCACCGGCCAGGACCAGAATACCGGCAGCCAGCAGCAGACAGGCGGCGTCATCAATGCCGGTGAAGTAAGCGCCGGCACCAAGGTGCAGCCTTCCTGGAAACGGGAGCTGCCCACCAAGAAAAAAATCTTCAAGTCCGGACAGACCGTCAAGGTTCTGAACCGCGTGCAGATCGAGGCCGCGGGCCCGGCCTCCGGCGCCGCTCAGGCGCTGGAATATGCTCCGGGTGTGCACATCAACGGTTATGGCAACACCAGCGCCACCAAATATTCCATCAGCATCAACGGTATCAAACAGGGCTGGGGCGGTGAACCGTCGGGCGCCGGCATCGACTACGGCAGCGTGGACATTAACTTCGACGATGTGCCCATGAACGAGCCGGGCACCGGCCTGTGGCAATCGCCCTACGTGAACCAGCTGGCCCTGATCCAGGGCATCAATGTCACCTATGGTCCGGGCAATCCTCTGGACCGCTGGTATAACGCGGTGGGCGGCAGCATCAATTTCGTGCCGCTGCAGCCCACCAGCAAGACCGGCGGCGAAATGGGTGCCACCTATGGCAGCTATAACACCCGCGGCTTGTACGGATATGCACAGACCGGCAGCCTCGATGGCTGGAGCACGGTGTTCGCGGCGGGCGGCACCTGGGCACACAGCTATCGCACCAATCCTGACGGCTTCGATGCGCCTTCCCGTGCCTACACCGGCTTCGTGAAAACCCGCAAAACCCTGGATTACGGCACTTTTAGTTTCGGTGTTTACTCAGCCAAGGGCGTTGGTTTCCGGCCCACCGGCATTCCGGTCTCGACCATTCAGGGCGTCACCATGAATGGCGTTGATGTGAACGGCAATACCATTCCGGGACCCTTGTATAGCCAGCCCGCCAGCGGTTACTACAGCGAGCTGCCCTACGATGTGTGGCGCAAGGAGGACAGCGACACCATCGGGCTGACCTACAGCAAGCTCAATCTCAAGCTGTCGGACATGACCACGCTGCATAACCTCATGTGGTATGAGCTGTGGCACCGGCTGCACATCCACTACAACGACTTCCAGCAGGGGCAGAACAACCTGTATGAGTACAACAACCCGTTTACCCGCCAGTTCGGCGACCGTCTGTATGAAGACGTGACCCTGCCCTACAACACCATATCGTACGGCGGCTCCTACATGTGGTCGGTGTACAACTCGCACCAATCGTTTTACAACCCCAATCCGCCGTACAACGCCAGCCAGTGGGTGCCCAGCGGTCACTACCGCAGTGATTACTGGTATCTGCGCAACTTCGCGTTTTTCCTGCAGGATGCCATCAAGCCGACGGACACCCTGAGCATCACGCCTGGACTGCGTTTCATCAATTACCAGACTGATTACGTGAACAATGGTGCGGTTGATTTCGCCGGCGCGGATCCGGCCCACAACCAAGGCACGCTGCCCAATGCCATGACGGAATTCAGCAAGACGGAACCATCCATCGATTTGAACTGGCAGACCACACCATCCGTGGCGCTGTACGCCAACTGGGCCCAAACGTACCGCCAGCCGGGTAACGGCGGTGGCGGCGGTCCCTACCAGAGCATCCTGGCCTCATCGCTGCAGTTGGAAGAAGGCACCGATTTGCAGGCGGGCGTAAAGGTGCATATCCAAAACCAGGGAATGCTGCAGGATTTCTTCATGCAGTTGAACGGCTACGACCTGAGGTTCGGCAACCAGATCATCGGCATCACCAGCCAGGCGGGCAATTACCAGACCTCGGCTTTCGGCAGCTCCACCTACACCGGCATGAACCTTTATATAGACAACGCCTTTGCCTATAACATCCACGGCTTCCTGAACCTGAGTCTGGAGAACGCCCACTTCGACAGTTACGATTTGGGCGGCGGTCTGGACTATCAAGGTTTACCCGTGTCCTATGTGCCTCACACGCTGTTCAACATAGGACTGTATGCCGACTATGCCGCGGACAACGTGGACTGGGAACCACGCATCTGGTACCAGTACACCGGTTCGCAACACATGTTCGACGACAATCTCAACATTCCCAGCAGCCAGGAAATGCCGTCCTATGGATTGTTGAACGCCTCATTTCAGGCCCGCATACCCATGACCAGCGGCGCAGTACGTGAATGGGATATCGGCCTGACGGCGCTTAACCTGCTGAACAAGGAATACAACAATTTCGAATGGATCTCCGCCGGCGGCTACTTTGTGGTACCGCAGAGCGTGGGAGCAGTGATCGGCTATCCGGGTTCGCCGCGCACCGTATTTCTCACCGCCTCGGCCAAATTCTGAGTGGCAGTCGGCGTATGGCGTTGGCGCAGACATCCATGCAACCGGCAGGGCGGAAAGGAAACCGCCCCCCGGGACCCGCTGCCATCATGCCGGTAACACCGGTAGTGGAGGAAGCCGGCGAATCACCGGAACCCAGGCTGACCTGGAGGCACCGGCGCACGCCGTTTTCCCGTTCCCTGGGCAGCGCGCTGGTGTTTGAAGCGCTGTTGGTGATCGGCATGATCTGGTTGGCCAACAACCGGCATGCATCACCGCCGCCGACGCTGACGAAGCGCGTCGCGGTTCACGTGGTAGAACCTCCACCGCCGCCCAAACCACAGCCGGTCCCGGACATTACGCAATCCGCGGTGGCATCCCCCACACAGCAAGTGTACAGCCCGCCGGTCATCGCGATTTCAAGCGCCGTGCATCTGCAACGCCCGACTTTCCAGGTTCCGAGTCTGCCGCCACCGCCACCAGTGAGCGCGCCGGTTGTACAAAACGATGCCAGTATCCTGGCCCAATACACCAGCATGCTCAGGGCCGCCACCCAGGCGGGTCTCAAGGTGCCGGGCATGGTGCAGGCCATGCGGCTGCAGGGAATCGCAACCGTGGTTTTCAAACTGGCGCCTGCCGGCGGCCGGGTGCTGTGGGCGCAACTGGTGCATTCCAGCGGCATTCCCATGATCGATACGGCGGCACTCGCCAAAGTGAAGTCCACCGTTTACCCGCCGTTTTTGCCCGGCCTACCGCAGCGCGATTCGACCTTCAAAATCGCCGTGCGTCTCAGCGGCGTAGCCCAGCAGTAATCCATGCGGCGTTTGATCTGGGCAGGGGTGATCGTGATCGGCCTGGCGCTTGCGGCCGTGGTGTATCTGTGGCCGCGGCCGCAAAACCATTCGCTGGTGTTGTATTGCGCACTGGATTATTGCGTGGATGTGGCGCATGCCTATACACGCGCCAGTGGTATTCCGGTGGAAGTGGTGCGTCTCAGCACTGGACCGATGCTGGCGCGCATCACCGCCGAGGGTCACAACCCGCATTGGAACCTGGCCTGGTTTGACGGTTCCGAAGCCGCCGAAGGCCTGGCGAAGGCCGGACTGGCGGCCAAGGGACTGAGCCTGCCGGTGCACTGGAACAAACTCGGCCAGCAGGAGCTGTCTCCTGATGGCGCTTATATTCCCACCGGCTTGACTCTGGCGGGTGTGTTCGTGGTGCCGCGCAGTTTTGCCGCGGGACCGACGCTTACCTGGAAGGATCTGTTGAAACCGGAACTGCACGGACGCTTTGGCATGAACAATCCGGCGATTTCCGGCCCCGCTTTGCCGGTGCTGGCGGGATTGCTTACCCAGGGTGGCGGCTGGCCGGCCGGTCAGGGGTTCGTGGAGGCGTTGCAGCACAACGGCATGCATGTGTATGCCAAGAACAACGTCACGCTCACGGCACTCAAAAACGGCGAGATCGAAATTGCCATCGTGCAATCCTCGGCAGCGTACTACTGGCAGCGGCATGATCCTGGGTTACGCGTGATTCTGCCGAAACCCGCCTTTGACCTGCCCAGTATTATGGTGGAATCGGCAGCATTGGATGCACAGCAACGTGCAGCTGCGGAAATTTTCATGGGTTTCGTGCTCAGTGCCACCGGCAACCGTTTGCGTGTCAACCAGGGATCGGCGGACAGCCTGTACTGGCCCCTGATTCAGTCAGCACAGCCAAACCCGCTGTTGCCGGACATCCACCCGCTCACCGTCCAGCATCTGGATCCGGTGTATTGGGGCGGGCTGGACCGGCGGCTCAGTCCCTGGTTCAGCAAGGTCATGGGCCTGAATTGAAGACCAGCCGGCATGCTTAGTCGCCGCCTGCGCCCTACCGCTTTGTTCGGTTTGCTTCTATTCACGGCTTTGTTCGTGATTCCGGTAGCCTGGTTTCTGCTGGGCGCATTCTGGAGCCGCACGGCAGCGGCGGTTACTTACCAGGCGGTGCGCAACAGTGTGCTGATCGGCATCGCGGTCTCGCTGTTGAGCGTTGGACCCGGACTGGCACTGGGCTGGCTGTCGGAGCGTCGCAATTTCCCGTTGCGCCGTCTGATCACGCCGCTGATCTGGATGCTGTTTTTGTTCCCCAGCTATCTGCTGACCACCGGCTGGCAGATCGTCATGGATACGTCATGGTTGCGTCACAGTGTGATTGCCCATTACTTCAATGGTGTGGCAGGCATCGTGTTTCTGCTCACCATGAAAGGCCTGCCGTTTGCCTATTTCACCGGCCTCGCGGTGTGGCGCATGCTGGGTGACAACCTGTTCGATGCGCTGGCCGCGCTGGCGGTGCCGAAGTTGCGCGCCCTGCGCATGGTAACCGGCCTGTTGCTGCCGGCCGCGGCCGCCGCCGGTGTGGTGGTATTCATCGAAACCATCCAGGAATTCGGCATACCCGCAACTCTGGGGGCGTCCATACATCTGCCGATCGTCACCTATGCCATCTATACGCAACTCACCAGTGCGCCTCCGGATTTCCGCTCCGCTGCGCTGCTCAGCCTGCCGTTGGTAGGGTTGGCGGTGCTGGCGGCCACCGCCCAAGCCTGGATGCATCATCGTCATGGGGTGGCGTTGCTGCAGGCACGGGGATCGCATACCTCGGCGCACCATGTACTAAGCCGTGCCGCCAGCGGCGGCGCACGGTTCAGTGTTGGTACGCTGGCGGTTATTGGAGTCCTGGTACCGCTGGCCGGTATTACCTATGCGGCCATCGGTGGCGCCGCCGGCACCTCCGGCGACATTGCTGACTGGTCCAGCCTGTTGAACTCCCTGGTATACGCCATGCTGGGCGCAGGCTTGTCGCTGTTGGCGGTATCCGCCATCTGGCCGGCTTTGCGGGCCCGCGGCACCTGGTACGGGCAGGCGGTGGACGCCCTCACCTTGATCAACATGGCGATACCGGGCGTGGTACTGGGTGCCGCCTACCTGATTGTATTCAACGGCACATGGCTGCCGCTGTACGGCACGCCCCTGTTGCTGGTACTGGCCTATGGCGCCGCCCAGGTGCCGATGCTGTTGCGGCTGCTGCAGGCGCCGCTATCACAGGTACCGCGAGCCCTGCACGAGGCCGCCGTGGTGCACGTGGTCCGGCATGACACCCGCCTGCTGGATGTGCGTCTGCCATTGGTGCTGGGCCCCCTGTGCTGGGGCTATGCGTTGGCATTCGGCGCCATCTTTTTCGAGCTGCCTATTTCCGAACTTTTGTATCCACCCGGTCGTCCGCCTTTCGGGGTCGCCATCGTGACCTTCAACCAGGCCCTGGATTACACCCAGGCAGCGCGTCTCGGTCTGGTGGCCATGGTTATGCTGTTCCTACTTGGCGCCGTGGCGGCGACCCTCATGCGTTTATCCCGCACATTCAACCGGAAGTACAACGATGTGCCTGTTGCAATTTGAGCAGGTGGACAAGACCCTCGGCCGGCGTGCGGTGCTGCGCCAGCTGAATCTGGAGATTCACGAAGCCGAACTGCTGGTGATCATGGGCGCCTCTGGTGCCGGTAAATCCACGGTGCTGCGCCTGGCCGCTGGACTCGAGCCAGCGGATGCCGGCCGCATACTCATGGACGGCAACTGCTTGGATTCACCCAGAGACGGAGTTTTTGTGGCGCCGCGTCACCGGCACATGGGTATGGTGTTCCAGGACTTCGCTCTCTGGCCGCACATGAGTTGCCTGCAAAATGTGGCCGCGGCGGTGCACGACGGCGGACGCGAGGCCGCACTGGAGTTACTGCGCAGGCTGCACATCGAGGAACTGGCCTGCCGTCGGCCCGGGGAGATCTCCGGCGGGCAACAGCAGCGCGTGGCCCTGGCCCGGGCCCTGGCCGCGCAGCCCCGTCTGCTGTTGCTGGACGAACCCTTCTCCAGCCTGGATATGGATACCACCGAAATCCTGCGGCTGGAAATGCTGAGGGTGGTGCGTGAGCAGGGCATGACCACCTTGCTGGTGAGTCACGATCCATCGGATGCCTGGCGGATGGCGGACCGCATTGCGGTGCTGGGAAACGGACGCCTGCTACAGTGCGAGACGCCCACTGCGCTGTATGCACAACCTAAAAGCGCGCGCATCGCGCGCCTGACCGGCGCCGAGGGTGGACTCGAGTCCAGGGTGGAAGTGCAAAACGGTGTTACCGGAGTTCGCATTGCGGAACATTTCGTGCCCGCCACCGCTATGGCGGTATCCGCCGGCGACAAATGCCATCTATACGCGCGCCCGGAAGGCCTGCATGTCAATGGCAGTGGCGGAGTGCCCTGTGAGTTGCGGCACTGCGCATTTGAGTCGGGTATATATCGGGCCTATTGGAGCCTGCCGGATCAGCTGCACTGGTTGTGCACCCTGGAAGAGCGTCCGCCGCAAGCCCATGGCGGAATGCACATCGACCCGCAGCATGTTTTTTTATATCCGTTGGAGGAGGAAGCCATATGATGATGCATGTGAACTGGGGAATGTTTAGCGCGGTGTTTCTGGCCGCCGGTGTGGAATGGGTGGAAGCGTTCACCATCGTGCTCGCCGTGGGTATCACGGCAAGCTGGCGCACCGCCATGGGCGGCGCCCTGACGGCCATGCTGCTGCTCAGTATCTGCGCCCTGGCCGGCGGCGGATTGCTGATCAGGCTGGGTGACCACATCGGCTGGCTGCGCGGTATAGTCGGCGCGTTCCTGATCCTGTTCGGCCTGCGTTGGCTCGCCAAGGCGATTGCACGTCATGCGGGTCTCAAGGATCTGCATGATGAAGCCAAGGAGTTCAGCGAGACACGCGAAGTGCTCGCCCACGCCAACCGGCGCGCCTCCTGGCTGATTGCCTTCAAAGGCGTGCTGCTGGAAGGCCTTGAGGTATGCCTGATCGTGATCGCCCTGGGCATGAAGGATAAACAGCTGGCCGGCGCCGGCATTGCCGCACTCGCGGCGCTGGCGGTGGTGGCCTGCGCGGGCTTGTTGGTGAAGGCACCCTTAAGCCGGGTGCCGGAAAACACCATCAAGTTCGTGGTGGGCAGCATGTTGCTGTCCTTCGGAACTTTGTGGAGCATGGAAGCCATGGCCGGTACCGGCGTGTGGTGGGATGGTGATCTCAGCCTGTTGCCATTGTTAGGCATTTTTCTGGGCGGCGGGCTGCTGACGGGCCAGTGGCTGCGCGTAAGCGTCAGGAAAACCGTGGAGGCACAGCCATGAAGACATTGCTCAAGGCCTTGTTCGGCGATTGGGCCAATTGCGCCGTGGCCGTACTCGCGCTTGCGGTGGCCGCAGCCGTGCGTTATCTGGGGGATCCGCATCTGGCAAGCTGGTTGCTGCCGGTGGTGTTGATGCTGGGTGCCGGTTATCTCGCCAGCCGTTACGGACGGGCCTGAACTGTTTAAGGTTTCGGTTCGAAATTCTGCAGGTATATTAAGCCTGGCTGAATAAAAACCGGCGCCATTGGCAACCGATGGTCATCAACGCAATTGGCTGTCCTTGCTGCCGCGGCGGTTGTACAGGCTGTGGGTTCTGATTTCCCGGTCCGCTTCGGTCTGACAGGCGAGGCACATCCGCACCCCCGGCATGGCTTTGCGCCGCGCCGCAGGAATTTCCTCGCCGCAGTGTTGGCAGTGTTTCAGGCTCTGGCCCGCCGGCAGGCGGCGCCGCACGTTTTTGAGCGCGTCCTCGATGCTGGCGTCAATCTGTTCCTGTACTGCACCGTCTTTCGCCCAGCCGGTAGCCATGTCAACCTCCTTTAAATTCAGATATACATTCTACGCCAGTACTTACTGCCGGCTTTCTGACAGCGCCCGCTCGATGCGCCGGTCCGGGATCAGCCATGAAAGCGCTACCAACACATAAAGCGCCTGAGATATCCAGACGTGGAGAAACGCCGCAGGTACCGCCAGTGCATACACCAGCGGCGACAGCTTGCCCTTCAGGTCCCTGCCCACTGCGTGCGCCAGCAGCGATCCCGCACCCTGTGAACGGATGATGCTGCGCTGCAGCAGCCAGTAGGCCAGCGCCGCCAGCAGCAACACAGTGCCATACAGCGCGGTGGGCAGCGCGGCGAAATGGTTTTCACCCATCCAGCCGGTGGCAAACGGAAACAGCGACAGCCAGAACAACAGATGCAGATTGGCCCACAGCATGCCGCCGCTGATACGGCTGACGGTGTGCAGCATATGGTGATGGTTGTTCCAGTAAATGCCGATATACACGAAGCTCAGCACGTAGCTCAGAAATACCGGCAGCAACGGAGCCAAGGCTGCATAGCCGGTGGTGTGCGGAACTTTCAGTTCCAACACCATGATGGTGATGATGATGGCAATCACACCGTCGCTGAAGGCTTCCAGCCGGTTTTTGTTCATGCATGCTCTCCACAATGCCTCCGATAGTGTGCCCCGCGATAGTTTGCGTATGCAAACAATGTTCACCCGTACTGACACGGACTGTCGGCGCACGGGCCGTTTTTAGTACCCAGCTGACATTCCTTGTCCACGGATTTCTGGAGCCTTGCCTGCCGATGCCCGGAAAACGGGGGGGTCCGCAGCTTGGTATCAGATTTGCTCCTATATGGATGAAGGAGAAAGTTGCAGCGGTCCCGAAGGCTCACCACCCCTTGTGCCGGGACCCGCTGCCGGCTTTCGCCACTGGCAACATGCGCAGGAGGACATCCCATGGTTCAACAGAAAATTGTCAAGACCAAATATGCACTGGAGGATGAGGCAGGACTTGAGCCGGATGACCCGCAAGCTGCCAAACCGGTGCGCATTTCCAACAGCCTGACAGCGGCAGAAGCTTCGCGGCGCTGGTGTCCGTTCGCACGCATCCGCGAGTACCAGGATGGCCACATCGAAGGCACGGCCGTGAATCGTTCATTCGACAGCGAGGACAGCGCCGCCCGCGGCAGTCTGTGCCTGGCCGGGGGTTGCATGGCCTGGCGCTGGGACATCGGCCACGCCTGGGACGATACCGAACGGCGCAAGGAACCGCGCGGATATTGTGGCCTCGCCGGCCAGCCGTTCTAGACCGCAGCGCGCTTTATCGGCTTCGCCGGCGGCTGTTCCCCGTCCAGCCCGCCGGCATTTTGTTGTGCAGCATTTCATGCTTGTGCGCCGCGCCGTAACACTACCGCAATTTTTTAAATTTCCCGCCTCGGGCTAAGATGCCACTGCTGACCGATGTTCGGTCAAGCCCGGTATCTGGACTCATAATATATATTCAGTTAGCCGCGGAACGCTGCATGAGCAATCGACTGGATAAAGTGCACGAGGTGCTGCTGATGGGCCCGGGGCCCTCGTGTGTCTACCCGGAAGTCTACCGGGCACTGGCCCGGCCCACCATCGGACATCTGGATCCGCTGTTCATCGACATCATGGACGAAGTCAAATCAGGTCTGCGCACGCTCATGCAGACCGCCAATACGGCGACCCTGCCCATGAGCGGCACCGGTTCGGCCGGCATGGAAGCCGGGTTCGCGAATCTGTTGGAAGCCGGCGATGCGGTGCTGGTGCTGGTCAATGGTGTGTTCGGCAAGCGCATGGCCGATGTGGCGGGGCGGCTGCAAGCCCGGGTGGATACGCTGGAATTCGATTGGGGCACGCCGGTGGCCGTGGAAGCGGTGGCCGAAAAGCTGGCCGACAAGCGCTACACACTGGTGGCCGTGGTGCACGCCGAGACTTCCACCGGCGTCTGCAACCCGGTGGCCGGGATCGGCGCGCAGGTGAACCCCACGGGCGCTCTCTACCTGGTGGATGCGGTTACCAGCCTGGGCGGCATGCCGGTGTGCATGGATGACTGGGGCGTGGATCTGCTGTACTCCGGCAGCCAGAAATGCCTGTCCTGCCCGCCGGGTCTGGCGCCGCTCAGCGCCTCGGAGCGCGCCCTGGCAAAACTCAAGGCGCGCCAGACCCGGGTGCCGAACTGGTATCTGGACCTGTCGCTGCTGTTGAGTTACTGGGATGGCGCGCGCCGCGCTTATCACCACACCGCGCCCATCAACATGATCTACGCACTGCACCAGGCGCTGCAGTGCCTGTTGGACGAGGGCCTGGAGCAAGTGTTCGAGCGCCACCGCCGGGTGCACAGGCTGCTGGTGGCGGAACTCGGCAAGCTGGGACTGGAGATGCTGGTGGCCGCGGAGTACCGGCTGCCGATGCTGAATGCGGTGAAAGTGCCGCTGGGGGTGGATGAGGCCGGGGTGCGCGCGCGCCTGCTGGCCAGGCATCGCATCGAGATCGGCGCCGGACTCGGACCGCTGGCTGGCAAAATCTGGCGTATCGGTCTTATGGGGCACACGGCGCGTGAACACAATGTGCATCGCCTGGTGGAAGCACTGCACGCCGAGCTGTGAAATCCATACGCCTGGTGCGTAAATCATCCGCTGGGGATGCAAGCCCAGCCCGGCATGTGACAAGACTGCAATCCAGCTGTCGCCATTCTGTCCGCGTCGCGGACGAAGACCTGTGCAATCATGCTCGAGTACTGTGTATGCTTTCTGCAGCCGTCCGCGTCGAATCATGTTCGGACGCGCTGAAAGCCGTTGGCACCGGTTGCCAGCTGAATGCAAACCATGCAACTCTTGGATCACACGCGCATGAAAATATCCAGAAACAGCACAGCAACCCGCGGCAAAATCGCGGTATTCGCCATGGCCATGGCGCTGCTGCATGCAGCGCCGGCTTTCGCGGAGGCACAAGCCACCGCTACGCCCATCCGGCATGTGATCCTGATCATCGGCGAGAACCGGACCTTCGACAACCTGTTCGCCACTTTCGTGCCGGCCAAAGGCCAGCGGGTGTGGAACCTGTTATCCGAGGGAATTATCACCGCCGATGGCGCCCCGGGTCCCAACTTCGATCGCGCCCGCCAGTGGCAGGCCAGCGCGACTTCGGCATATTCGATCCATCCGCAGAAGGCCACGGCCTTTGCCCAACTGGGCCCCATTAGCACCTCTGGCACGCGTACCCATGCGCCGTTCGCCGGTAGCCGCGAAGCCGCCGCCGTGGAGCCGGGCTTGCCGCCGCACGATTACTGGCGGCTCACCGTGGGCGGCAGCGGCCTACCGGACGGTACGCGCATCGACCCGCGTTTTCCGGCGACCCTGCCGGCCGGGCCCTTCGCAATCAGCCGCTATCTGGGCGATCACGACTACAGCGGCGACCCGGTGCACCGCTTTTTCCAGATGTGGCAGCAAGCGGATTGCGATGCCGCCGCGGCCACATCCCGCAATCCCAGCGGCTGCCGTAACGATCTATTTGCCTGGGTGGAAGCCACGGTGGGCGCCGGTAGCAATGGACGCCCGCAGCCGCCGCGGTATGCCGAACCCGGCAACCATGAAGGTGCCGTGGCCCTGGGTTTTTACAATATGCACAAGGGCGAGGTGCCGTACTTCGATGCCCTGGCGCATACCTATGCTCTCAACGACAACTACCACCAGGCGGTGATGGGCGGCACCGGCGCGAACCACATCGCCATCGGTTTCGGCACAGCCATCTACTACGCCGGCGCTCACGGCGCGCCCGCCGTGCCGCCCGCGAACCAGATCGAAAATCCCAATCCGCAGCCGGGCAGCAACAATTTCTACACCCAGGATGGATACGGCGGCGGTTCCTACGTGGAGTGTGCCGACCACAAACAGCCGGGAGTTGCCGCCATCAGCAAGTATCTCGCCGCGCTGCACTACCGTGTATTCCGCAGCGGCGATTGCCGGCCGGGCGCTTATTACATCGTCAACAATTACAGCCCGGGCTACCGGGGCGATGGCAGACCAGCGCCGCTGGGCGCGGATCATTTCACGGTGCCGCCCAGCAGCCAGCAGAATCTCGGCCTGCTGCTGAGCCGCCACCAAATTTCCTGGCATTACTACGGCGAGGGCTGGGGCCAGGGCCGCGAACGCGGTGAAGGCGGAATGAACAATTTCTGCGATATCTGCAATCCGTTCCTATATTCGAAACAGATCATGACCAATGCGCGCCTGCGCAAGAATCTGCAGGGCATCCGGGCCCTGTACCGCGACATCCAGCAAGCTACGCTGCCGGCGGTTGCCATCGTCAAACCGGATGGTTTCCTGGACGGCCACCCGGCCACCTCCAGGCCGGACTTGCTGGAAGGTTTCTGCCGCAAGATCATCGGCCTGGTGCAGGCCAATCCCGCCCTGTGGAAACACACCGCCATCCTGATCACCATGGACGAAGGCGGCGGCTACTATGACTCGGGCTACATCCAGCCGCTGGATTTCTTCGGCGACGGTACGCGTGTGCCGCTGATCGTGGTCTCGCCCTATTCACGCGGCGTGGGCATGGTGCATACCTACAGCGATCATGTCTCCTTCGATAAATTCGTGGAAGCCAACTGGAAACTGGCAAGCATTTCCCGTTGGAGCCGCGACAATCTTCCCAACCCGGTTTCCAGCCCCGCTAACCCGTATGTGCCGCTCAACACTCCCGCCATCGGCGACCTGATGGACATGTTCCGGTTTCCCCGCCGCCCATCCGCCCGCAACCAAAAGCACATCTAAGTCACAGCTTGTGAAGCCCGTCGGCATACCTGGCTGTCAATACATTGACGTGGGAGAACCACGAGCCGCGCCAGCGCGCGGTTTTTTCATCGGCTGTCAGCAGCCTGAGCGAGATGCTCTGCTGCGCCGTGAAATTTTTTGCGCCGCGCACGCAATGTGCATTGATGGCGGCATATAACCGCCCGCCATCGGCGTAAAACGCGCCGATGAGCACGCCGCATCTGCGGCACGACAGGAATTCGGCCTGGCTGCTGCCCTGGCGGTAACTGCCACGCAGGCCGGCATCCTGGATCCAGACAGCCACCGAGCCTTGCGGATCGGAGACATAGGCTGCATTGTGCCTGCGGCAAAAATCACAGTCGCAGGCGCGCGGCGCGTAGCTAGCCGGCGTCACGGAAAGCTCCAGGTCCACGAGGATATTGCCGCAATGGCAGCCGCCATTGATTCTGTTCATGAACCGACTGCTCCCTGTCTGGTACCGGCATTCGCCAGTACCATGGCGTGCAACGCCGTCCTGCGCCGGATACCCTGTATTGCAGCCGGCGCTGCCAGTGAAATAATCGCATGGTTGGCGTCCGGCCGTCCATATGCAGACCGGAATGTCTCTCAATATCCCTGACTGGTAAACTGGTCAGAGCGGTCTGGCTCAGCCGGCCGGAATCCGGCTGCAAATACTGCTTCTTAACCAAGGGAATAATCATGAAAAACCCTGTGCATGCTTTTTTTACGTTGCTAGGCCGTCTGTGTGTTGCCGCCATTTTCCTGTATGGCGGTAGTGACAAAATCGCGAACTACAGGCTGATATCGAAGCTTATGGACGCCCACCATGTCAGCGGTCATTTGCTGCCCTTGGTGATCGCACTGGAACTGGGCGGCGGGCTGGCGCTGGCGCTGGGCGCCTTCACGCGGGTGATGGCGCTCGCGCTCGCGGTGTTTTCCGTGGCTGCCATCAGTATCTTTCTTCTGCCGCCCGCGAACTCCACCATGCTGGTGGTGGTACTGGCGGAGTTGGGTATGTTGGGCGGACTGCTGGGCTGCGCGGCCTGGGGACCTGGTGCCTGGAGCCTCGACCACCTGTGGTTCCGTAAAACCGGACAATGAACGCACTGCTGTCATAGAGAATAGGTTCATGCAGATGCGCGACTATGTGGTACTCATGTCCCGCTACAACCAGTGGATGAACGAAAAGCTATACGCGGCGGCCGGATGCCTGAACCCGGTGGATTTCACCGCGCAACGGGGCGCGTTCTTCGGTTCGGTGTGCGGCACCTTGAATCACATCCAGGTGGCGGACATCATCTGGTTGAAACGCTTTGCGGGGCATCCGTCCGGACACGCCGCCCTGGAACCGGCGTGCGCGCTTCCCATGCCCTTGGCTCTCGACCAGGTGCTGCACGAGCAACTGGTGCCGCTTACTGAACAACGCAGGCTGCTGGACACTATCATCCGGCAATGGGCGGACTCGCTTTCCGATCAGGACCTGGAGCAAGTGCTGCACTATGCCAATACCAAGGGCTTGGAATTAGACCGGCCCATGGCCGGCCTGGTCATACACTTTTTCAACCACCAGACCCATCACCGGGGCCAGGCCTCCAGCTTGCTCATCCAGCTGGGCCAGGATGTGGGCGTGACCGACCTGGTGGCGATGCTTGCCGAACAACATCCCCGATAACCGCTTGCTGCATGGCCTATCGCCCCACTTCCATCACTGTAATCGGCTGGTTCGAGACCGTCATCGGCCTGCTGGGTGCATTGACCCTGACGATCAGGCCGGGGGAGGAATCCATGACCGGCATGCTGCAATCAATGCTGCGCTTTCATCCGCCCACGGCCGCCGTGTATGTCGGAAACCTCCTCGGTGTGTGCGTGACTCTGGCCTGCGGCATCGGACTGTTGAAGCGCCAGAACTGGGCGCGTTATCTGTACCTGGGCTGGTCGTTGCTGAGCGATGTCTATTTTGTGATTGTTTTCCAGACTTACGTATTATTCTTTTTCATCCCTTCTTTTTTGCTCACCCTGGTGATTATCTTTTTTCTGTTTACCCCGACAGCCAGGAAATATTTTACCGCTCACGAATGACGGCTTCGGCGCACGGCTGCGTCTCAGGTTGGATGGGCAACCGTTTGCGGCCTGCAGGCGGGCCGGTGCTCGGGATAGCCGCTGTCCTTGAGGAAGGCCTTGAAATCCGTCACTCGCAGCATGGCTTTAAGCGCCGCCAGCTTGTTGTTTGCCCGGTCGTAGAAAGTCTGGTCAATGCGGTAACCCAGCCAGTAGCCCATGTCCGGCGGCCAGCCGGTGTCGGGGTGGTGGTTGTACATCCACGGCCCGGTGGTGGTCATGGCCAGCTCACTGGCGAAGCGGGCCGCCAGCTCATCCTCGTGCGGGCAGCCATAGCGCCAGCGGTCGGTGTACTGGCGCAGGTCGGGTTCTGGCAGGGTCAGGGAGGCGATGAAATCAGCCGTGCCCTCGGTGATCACGTCCTGCAGCAGGCTGGCGTGTTCGCCTGGCTGGAAGGTTTGATTGAAATGGATGGTTTCGTGCACCACCGCGAACGGCACGAAGCTGGGATAGGTCTTGTTGTAGCTGTAGGGCGTGCCGGGCGGGGTGGCGAACATTTCGGCCGCCAGGATGATGCCGTGATCGGAGTTCATGCCGGCGCCGCGCTGGGGCCCCACCACGAAATACACGTGATTCGGAAAGCGGATGTCCGGGTATAGGGCCTTGAGCCGGTGGAAGGCCGCCTCGATCACCGGTTTCTGGTCCACCACTTGCCCGATATAAGGCCGTACTTTTTCGTAATAGTCGCGGTTCTGTTCCACATGCTGCGCCAGGCTGGCCGCAGTCACATGCCGCTGGGCAAGAAAATCCCTGAGACCCTGGCTGGCGCGATCAACGTATTCCCGCTGGTAGACCGTGGTGCGCTTTGCCAGCGGCAACTTGGCGGCAGCGTCGAACGCCTGCCAGAAGTGACTCACATCGGAGGTCACCACCAGCGCCTGGCTGGGATTGGTGGTCATGGCGGTGAAGCCGCAGAGCGGCAGCACCAGTCCGGGAATGGCGCTGAACATAAACAATACGATCGCGATTTTTCTTGCGGTTTTCATGCTGCTCTCCAGTCAATCGTCAACACGCTGGCAGGATCGTGAACTTCCGGTAAATTCAGCTAGGCAATTTGCCCGTTCATGAACAGTTTACGCGCCTGCTCGCGCGCTTCCTGGGGTTCCAGCGCGCCGCTGGCCAGCGCATCTACTAATCTCGCCTTGTCGCGCATTCTCAGCGTCTGCCAGGCGGCTGCCACCTGCCGTGCCAGCTGCTGCAGCAGCCGGCGTTCGTCGGCGGTGTATTGCTCGGCGGGTCGCGGGCCGCAGACCAGCAAGCCCAGCAGATTGTTGTGCACCATGAGTGGGAAGGCATAACCATCGCCGCCCAGCGAGCTGTGGACTTTGTGGAGATCCACCTCCGCATCGCCGGCCCGCAATTGCACCGCTGCGGGATCGTCATTGTGCATGCGTGCGGGGAACTCCCGCCGGCCCGCTGCGCGCACGCGCATACAGTCTGTGGCTGCGCACTCGTATAGCGCCACGCCCTCGGCGCCGGTATGCCGCTGCGCATTGTCCACTGCCTGGTCGAGCAGTTGTGCAAGATTTTCGATGAAGCCGCAGGTGCGGGCAAAGTCGCCAAGCGCGGCTTCGGCGCGGTATTTGCGCCGGAACACGAAGCGGTTGATCCAGCCCTCGACGCGCGTGCGCAGCGTGTGGATGGCGATGCCCAGCAGCAACGGGATAACCAATTCCAGAAACAGGTTGGCGTTGCGCCCCAGGGCGGCGCGCTCCACAAAGGCGCTGAGGGCGGCAAATATGCCCACCACCAGGGCGATGAGCACGCCGTACACCAGCGTGCGGTTCACCGCCACGCGCACGTCCACCAGCCGCTGGCGCAGCACCGCATAGGTGTAGCTGGCGAACAGCAAAATGATGATCACGATCTTAACTTGCTGAAGCGCCGCGGTCAGTGCCGGATCTGAAAGATAGCTCACCATTTGATTGATACCCACGATGGGTACGATCAGCGCCGTGCTCCACAGCAGCCAGCGGACCCGGGGTCGGCGGGCGGCATCCACGCGGCCGTAACCCAGCATCAGGATCAGTAGCGGTATCAGCACCATCAGCACGATGGGCAGTCGTGTGAGCAGCAGCCAGTCGCCGCTGAGCAGCGAGTCGCCGGTGAACACCATTGCCGCGTAACGGCCTAGGTCGAGAACTGCATACGCTGACAGCACCAGCGCATACACCAGGTGTATGCCCTGTCGTAGCCCTGGCTGCAGGCTGCTGCCGGTCAGGGCGTTAGCCATCAGATAGAAGCCGGAAAATCCCACGGCTCCATCCAGCAGCGTCTGCTGCAGGCCCAGTATGAAACCTGGCCAGGGCGCGGCGGGTATGAAGGAGAAACTGTCGCCGATGAGGATGGCGAACGTGAACAGGCTCAGTCCCCAGGCGGTCCAGTCCCGGCCGCGCCACAAGGTCAGCAAGCCCAGTAGCAGCTCGCTCAGCATCACCAGCACAAACAGTACCCGGCCCAGATTCGAAGAAAACTGCGCTTGCGGCACGCTGTGCACGGGCACGGTAAAACGTTTACCGTCACGTTCCACCACCAGTTCGAGAATATGATCCGGCAGCGGGTTGGAGGTCACCAGCCAGGCACGGGTGGTGGCGGATTGCAGCCTGCCGTCCAGGACGTCGCCGGCCTGCAGGCCGGCCGGCAGCGGCACTTGCTGCAGCTGCGAGATGCGCCAGGTGCTGGCGCTGATCCGGGTAGTTTGAAATGGAATTGCATAGCTGTGGTTGAGCGATCGCAGCGCGCTTGCGCAAGTCAGCAGGGCCACCAGCGTCAGCAGGGAAAACCAGAAGTATTTACGCATGCAGCATTCTCCGGCCGGCATTGCAGAACATCCAACCAGAACTCCGTTTCAATGATCGGTATTATCCTTGGGTGTGAAACCTGTGGTTAGTGAGCATAGCATCCGCCGGCGTCGTTCCAAATGCCAGTGCATTGTGACGAACCGTGGCATTGAGGGGATGAAGCGCCGGCCGGCGGCATGATGCAGTTGTCATCCCTGTTTGCACAAGGAATCCGGTTAAATGCACTCAGACCAGTGGCGTTGCTGGACGGATTTCAAGGCAGTCGTGTTACGATCAATCAGAGGTATGAATTTTTATGATGCACTTATTTCCCAATGGTTGGATCCACTACTTGCTGGGCGGACTGCTGATCGGCGCCGGTGTGTCCCTGAACTTCGTGTTCACCGGGCGGGTCACCGGCATGAGTTCGGTGTTCAGCGCCGGCTGGTCGTTTGTTTCGCAGCGCGCCTTTTTCCAGCAGGCCCGTTTCCTGGCCACGCGTTATTGGCGGCTGCTGCTGGCCTTGGGGGTGGTGCTCGGCGCGTTGCTGTGGCGCAGTTGGCTGGGGCCGTCCGCGGATATCGCCACCGGTTTGCCCTGGTGGCGGTTGCTGGCCGGCGGCCTGCTCATTGGCTTCGGGGCGCGGCTTTCCGACGGCTGCACTTCCGGCCACGGCATCTGCGGGCTGGCTTCCCTGAGTCTGTCGTCGCTGCTGGCGGTCATAATCTTCCTGGCCACCGCCATCGTCAGCGTGCACCTGCTGATGAGCTTGGGGATGCGCTGATGAAGCCCGCGTCGTTCCTGGTGATATTTATCGGCGGCCTGCTGTTCGGATTCGGCCTGGCCCTGTCGCGCATGATCCAGCCGGAGGTGGTATTGAGTTTCCTGGAGTTCAGGGATTTCGGCCTGCTGCTGGTGCTGGGCGGCGCTGTGCTGGTGACCTTCACCACCTACCAGCTGGTGCCGCGGCTGCGCAAGCAGCCGCTGCTGGAAACCACGGGCTTTGAAACCAAGCGCCCGCCGCTCAACCGTCGCACCCTCGCTGGCGCGGCGATTTTCGGCGTGGGCTGGGGGCTGTGCGGCGTGTGTCCGGGGCCGGCCATCGCCGGACTGGGCGCCGGCAACTGGCTGCTGGCGTTCGCGGTACTGGGCATCGCCATCGGCGCCTACCTGCAGGGGCGCATCGCGCCTGGATAAATCTGGCTCAAGCTGACTGCATGTGAACAAGAACGGGGCAGCCATGCTGCCCCGTGTGCCGGTCATTCAATACGGCTAGCCGCCGAAGTGATATTCAACGTTGAGGGAATACAGGTCGATCCATTCGCCGCTGATGCGGAAGCGTTCCCATTCACCGCGCAGGTTGACGCGGTTTTGGTACACGGGAAGCATGGCGCCGGCACTGTAGTGCAGGCCCGTACCCCACTGACTGCGGTCGGCGTTGATGCCGCTGTTGACTTCGTAGACCTTCACGTCCGCCTTGTAGTGCACCCCGCCCAGCTTGGCGAACAGTGCCACCGGACCGGTGTGCACCATGCCCATGAGATCCAGGGTAACGCCGTTGGCGGAAAAGTCGTGGGCATCCAATGCATCCTGCACGAACTGGTTGACATCAAGCACACCGCTGGCAGTCACATGGGAGGTGACTTCGCCCAGTTCGGCGTAGCCCAGTTCCACCGCCCAGTTGGGGTGAAACTGAAAGCCGGCATACAGCTTCCAGCCGGTGTTGGGCTTGTCCAGGGTTACCGAAGTGACGTTGTATCCCTGGTTGACCAGGGCCTGCTGCAGCTGGGATGCGCTGGCATCGGTATTGACGATGCCGTAGCCTCCGCCCACGTACCAGGGATCAGCCGGCACCGCCGCCGTGACGCTGCCGGCGGCGCAGGCCGCGAGTAGCGCGAAAAACATCATGAGAAGTCTGGTATTCATGTGGATAACCTCCGTGTCCAAGTTCCCTGACTATTTCCTACGGCGGCGCAGCCCGAACCACGACAGACCTGCCAGCAAGGACAGCAGTTCCAACGGACCTGCGGCGCCTGAGCCCGAAAGCGCAACATCCTGGCCGGGAGTCGGCGGCGGTGTGGTGCTGCGGGTCCATTCCACAGTCACCACTTGCGAGCACTGGGTCTGTTCGCTGCTGTCCATGTAACAGGCCTGGATCTCGTCGGTGCCGATTTTGCCGTTGCTGGTGTAGGTGAAGTTGACTTCGCCGTTGATGTTGCTGGCGCAGGTGCTGCCCGTGTCGCACACGCCGGCGACGCCCGCGTTGGGGCCGGTCAAAACGCTAAAGGTCACGGGAATGCCCGCCTGGGGATTGTTCAGCAGATCCTTGAGCGTGGCGGTTACCGTATGCTGCGTCGGCCCGACTGCCAAATCGTAGCTCGCGGTCGCCGGGCCGAGAACGATGCCCACTACCGTGGCGCCGCAGGGCAGATCGCTGACCGGCGTTGGGTTGAAGGGCGCCTGCAGGTCCTGCAGCCACACCTTGGCGAGGTTGCCATAGCCGCTGGCGGTTTCCGGCGTGGTGCCGGCAGCCATCACGTCCACGTCCATGCCGTTGTAGATCAGCAGTCCGGAGCCGTAACGCGCATAGGTCTGCACCGGACCGGTGACTGAAATGGCATTAGTGCCGGACATGTCCAGGCACCAGTTGGCGTCCTGGGTAGTCATCACGTTCATGTCACCGATGGCATCGGTCTGGCTGGCGAGCACATTGGCGTCGATATAGGAAGCGTCCGCCGTATTGTCGGAGGACAGCACGTTGTTTTCCACGATGGTCAGGGTGCCGCTGGCTCCCAGGGCGCCCGGATTGGCGGTGGTAAAGGGATAGGGCAGCCAGCTGTAATCCTGCGGCGGGCACTCGCTGTCATAGATGATGAGCTTGCCGCCGCTGTCCAAGAAATTGAGCAGCACGCTCTCCTCGGTGGAACTCAGAGCCGTGGATACATTGCAGGCCATGCCGCTGCTGGCTACGTTCAATAAAATCGTGTCGCAGCCATCGGCGCCGCAAATGCCGCCCGGGCCGATATTGGCGGCCGTGATATTGGCGATCGTCAACTGGTAAAAGTTATAGCCTGAGAAGGCCGGGTCGGTGGTGGCAAACGTGCCGCCGTTGATCACCGTCAGGGTGTCGATGTAGGCGAGATTCTTGGTCTGGGTGGCACCCAGTGTAGATTGGCTGACTGCAGCAAGCGCCGCAAGCAGCACAATCGTGAGTGCCAGGTTGATACCTGTCCTGTAATAACGAATGGATTGCATGGCGGCAGCCCTCCTGGCTGTGCTTTGAAGGTCACGCCTGCAATCCTGTGAGGGACTCAAAGCCTCGCGCCATCCTGGCTGGTTCGCAGACGTGACCGCGTCCTTGTTGCAGAATGAAGATTGGCACACGGTTACATACCGCGCATTGATCCAGGTCAACCAGGTTCCGTCAGGGGCCCGCGTCAGCCGGCGTTTTACCGCGGCAAAAAAACGCCGGCGGTGTTTTACGCGCCGGCGCATGTTGGACTTGGACTAAATCTTCAGTAGGACAGTACGCAGCCACCATTGTTGTTATTGAAGACATTGCTCCACAAGGACTGCACCGGGAAGGTATAACCATCCGGGAAAGTCACGTCCGCCGAGGCCCCCTGACCGGTGGAAATCCAGGCGCACTTGTCGCCGGTCTCCGAACCGCCGCCGTCCAGCCAGCCGCTGCTGGGGAACTGGTCGGTGACGGTCTCGGCCGCTTCGTGGCCCTCGACGATGGTGATGCCGGCATTGGGACCCAGGTTGTTAAAGTTGGCGCCGCAGCTGGCGCCCGCATCAGTGATATACGGCAGGTTGGTGTAGGCCACCTTGCCGTAGCTGGAACTGGTGGAACTGTGCCAGGCGCAGTACTGGGTGCCGAAGCCGCGCGAATTGTTGCCGGTGGCGGTGGCGATCACGTACTGGGTGGAGTTGTTACTGCCGGCCGCGGTGTTGCCGAAATACAGGGCGGCGTTTACCGCCTCGGCGGCCAGCTGCGACTGGCTCGGATGCCGCGGCGCGGCTGCGGAATTGTCATACCAGTAGCCCATCAGCATGCCTGACTGGTTGCCCGCCGGGTAGCCGGCGCCATTACAGAAATAGGTACCGCTGGGTACGCCCTGGCAGTATTGGGTGTTGTCGTTGAACCAGGCACTGCCGCCAATGCTGGCAAGGAAATTTTCCAGGATGGAGGCTTCGCCGCTGGGATCGTTGTTGGTCCACTGGGATCCCCAGAACACCAGATAGATTTGCGGCTGGGTTTCCACGCCAATGCCGCCGGTGCCGCCGTGGTAGTACAGGTTGTTGGAACCGCCGCCGCCACCGCCGCGCCGGTGCGAACCGGGATGGCTCTGCACCTCCTCGACGGTGCGGTGTATGACCACCGGCGGCTGTCCCGCTTCGATGATCCGCACTACCCCGGAATTGCTCGGTGCCACAGGCTGCGCAAAGGCCAGGCCCGCCGGCAGCCAGAGGAAAATTCCGGTTAAAAACATGCTTAAACGCTGCATATATCTCTCCTCTGTATCTGGTGTATCTGGATGTTTCGCATCCAGGCAGACCGCGGGTAGGGCGGCGCTGTGGCCGTCACCCACAGTGTTCAAGTGCGATCAGATGATGGATCAACCCCAGTGTATGAATCGAACCGGCCGGCTAAGCCAGATTCGTGCCGCATCCCATCCTGGATTTTGTTCAACCGGTTTTGCCACGGCACACATGCATGGATATAGCAAATTTACCGGCGCTTGCAAGGGGGGCGGTGACTGGCTGCGGAATTCGGCCTCCGGGAAGCGGCGGGCTTGGCGGGCAGGTACGGCTTTCGAAATACAACCTAGGAAAAATACCCAGCCATGGCCATGAACGCATGCCAGCTGGACACCCGGTTCATGCTTGCTGGACTGCAGTATGTGGCGTGAAAATCAGCCCCGTGGGACCGCTCCGGAAAAAGCCTGCGCAGTCTTTAACCGCTGATGAATAGGCTTTCAGGCGCGCGGCGGTGGGCTGGTTTGCGAATTCGCTGTTTTTTCCTTCTCATGCATCTGCTTGAGTTTTTCGCAGCGTGCATCATGAGGATTCCGCTCACAATAGAGTTTAATGTTAGGTTCATTTAATTGTACCAAGCTGCGGCAATTCTCATGCTGTTGTTTGCACAGCTCGGCGTTTTTCTGCATGCGCTCCTGGCATTGCTTCTGATGCTGCGCACACCAGTCGCTGCTGGCAGCTGTTGGGTGGGTGGCAGCCGCGGGTGGATTGCCGGCCAGTGCGTAACCGCCCAGCGTCGCCAGTCCCAACAGGCAGGTAAATATCAAGATTTGAATTTTCATTGATGCATTCTCCGCAAGGATTGATAGTTGCCGGTCGAAGCGCAGCCGCGGCCGCTCAGCGGAACAGGTTCCGCAGTTTACTAAGGAATGAGCCCGAGCGCAGGCGGTTCAGGGTGCGATTCCACTGATCTTCCGCCAGTACCTTCCTTTTTACGTCTTTTTCTTCCTGCTTCATGAGCTCCAGCACCCGGTTGTCCTCGTCCTCATCCAGCCAGTAGCCGTGCTGGTTGGGGCAAAGTTCCATTTCCAGGTCATAGAAGCGGTAATTGAACTTCTGCAGTGGCGAGTTGCATTCTGGGCACTTGGTGGATGTGGGTGTGGTGCTGAAGGCCAGGGTGCCCTTGGCATCGTCGCCGATATCGAAGGCCTCGTCTTCCAGCTCACCCAGTTCCTGCTGCTCCAGCCACATGCCCTTGCAGCTTGGGCAATAGTTCATGTTGAGCTTGTGCCGGACCACCGAGGTCAGGTCCGAGTTGCATTTAGGACATTTCAATGGGATCCCCCTGGGTGTTTGCATGTTAAAGATAGACCGTTATACGGCCAATGGGTTCAGCCGGCTGCGCGCGCCCAGTCTCAAGCACACCAGCATCCAAATCGTATAACTGATTTTAGAGGAAAATGTGCACAGTGTCCGTTGGCCATACAATAAACGCCAAGTGACACGTTGCCAACCATCCGGGAAATTTGGCCGAAGCTTGCTTGGCCTGCTGCTTGGCAGTTTGTTGCTGGCTGCGGCGGGTGCGGCCCGGGCTGCGTCCGAAACACGCCTGGCGGCGCGCTGGTAACTGCGTAAACATGTTGATAGGTTATTGCTCGATGCCGGCATCCCCAACCAACATCCGCGGATGAGACCTTGAGTGAAACCCTGCAGGCCGGAACATCCGGCAGTCTGGCCCCGGCGATGGAAGCGCGCGGTGATGTGGTCATCTCTGTCTCCAACCTGTCCAAGACCTACGCCACCGGCTTCCAGGCGCTGAAAAACATCAACCTGGATATCCGCCGCGGCGAGATCTTCGGGCTGCTGGGCCCCAACGGCGCCGGCAAGACCACCCTCATCAGCATCATCTGCGGCATCGTGAATCCCGGCGCCGGCCGGGTGCTGGTGGACGGTTACGACATCGTGCGCGACTACCGCAAAACCCGTGCCATCATCGGCCTGGTGCCGCAGGAACTCACCACCGATGCCTTCACCACGGTATGCAGCGCCGCCAGCCTGAGCCGCGGGCTGTTCGGCAAACCCAGCAACCCGCAGCACATCGAAAAGGTGTTGCGCGAGCTGTCGCTGTGGGAGCGCCGCAACAGCATGATCATGACCCTGTCCGGAGGCATGAAACGCCGGGTATTGATCGCCAAGGCCCTGGCCCACGAACCGACCGTGCTGTTCCTGGACGAGCCCAGCGCCGGCGTGGACGTGGAGCTCAGGCGCGACATGTGGCAGCTGATCCGCAAGCTGCGCGACGCCGGTGTCACCATCATATTGACCACGCACTACATCGAGGAAGCCGAAGACATGGCCGACCGCATCGGCGTCATCCACAAGGGCGAACTCATCGTGGTGGAAGACAAGGTGGAACTGATGCGCAAGCTGGGCAAGAAACAGCTGGTCTTGCACCTGCTGGAACCGGTCGAGCGTCTGCCTGGTGAACTTTCGGGCTACAGTCTGGCGCTGAACAATCATGGCAACGAGCTGGTGTACACCTACGACACCCAGGCCGGGCGCACCGGCATCACCGCACTGCTTACCGATCTCAGCCGGCTCGGCATCCGCTTCAACGACCTGCATACCAAACAAAGCTCGCTGGAGGAAATTTTCGTGAAGCTGGTGGGAGACAGGCAATGAACCTGTATGCGGTGCGGGCCCTCTACGATTATGAAATGGCGCGCATGCGCCGCACCCTGGTGCAGAGCATCATCGCGCCGGTGATTTCCACCTCGCTGTATTTCGTGGTATTCGGCTCGGCCATCGGTTCGCGCATCACCCAGGTGGACGGCATCAGCTACGGGGCGTTCATCGTGCCCGGCCTGATCATGCTGTCGCTGTTGACCCAGAGCGTGTCCAACGCCTCCTTCGGCATCTATTTCCCCAAATTCGTCGGCACCATTTACGAACTGCTGTCGGCGCCGGTGTCGCCGTTCGAGGCGGTGCTGAGCTACGTGGGCGCCGCCGCCACCAAGTCCGTGATCCTGGGGACCATCATCCTGGCCACCGCCGCGCTGTTCGTGCACCTGCAGATCCATCACCCGGTGTGGATGCTGCTGTTCCTGGTGCTGACCTCGGTGACCTTCAGCCTGCTGGGCTTCATCATCGGCATCTGGGCCGACAATTTCGAGAAGCTGTCGCTGGTGCCGATGCTGATCCTGACGCCGCTGACCTTCCTGGGCGGAAGTTTCTACACCATCAAGATGCTGCCGCCGGTGTGGCAGAGCATCTCGCTGTTCAACCCGGTGGTGTACCTGGTAAGTGGTTTCCGCTGGAGCTTTTACAGCTCCGGCGACGTGAGCCTGGCGGCCAGCCTCGGCATGACCCTGCTGTTCATGCTTTTGTGCCTGGCGGTGGTCTACTGGATTTTCCGCAGCGGCTACCGGCTCAAGAACTGAACTGCCGCCGCCAACAGGCGTGCATGGTTACCGGCCGCCGCAGGCCGTCGTACAGCCTGAGTCTCGGATATTACCCGCGTCTGAAATAACCCGGATTTATATCTGATATTCACCGGCGTGTAACTCCGCGGTTACGCGCAGCGTCTACTCTTTAGGCGGGACTGGTTCGTCCATCAGCGGTTTTCGGTCCGCAGCTTGAGAACGGACCGGACCACGGCATCCGGTTTTTCGAACCTACGGAGGTTGGAGATGCGCAAAAATTTTGCCGGGCTCATGATCGCCGCGTCGTGGCTGTGCCTCACGCCGGCGTTCGCCGACGGCTCCAGCCGTGCGCAGTTGCTGCAATTGGAGCAAACCTGGATGCAGGCTGCGCAGCACCGGGATGTGCCGGTGCTGCAGCACATCCTTGCCATTGATTATCTGGACATCAACTACCGGGGCGAATTGCGCGACCGCTCCGATACGCTGCGGGTCCCGAACCTCAGGATGCGGCACCTGACCCAATCACTCAGCGATGAGAAGGTGCGGGTCTACGCCGACACCGCCGTGGTCACCGGACGCGGCACGCTCACGGACGGCGGGCACATGCACGCCGCCTGGCGGTTTACCGATGTGTTCGTGAAACACCGCGGCGTATGGCGCGCAGTGTCCTCGCAGGAGACCGTCGAGCAAAATCACTGAATAAGGAATTTGTTGACCGCGGTTTTAGATCCGGTGCACTTACTATTCGGGAGATGTCATGAAACTGGGAAGACATGTATTCGGAGTGGCGGCCATGGGTTTCGGCGTCATCGCCCTGTTCGGGCACGACTTCATGATCTGGCAGCAGCTGAGCACGCTGTGGAGCACGCCGCAGGGCACGGTCCTGGGCTATCTGGTGGCGGCGGCAGAGATTTTGGGCGGCGCCGCCATCCAGTTCCGACGCAGCGCGGGTTACGCCGCGCTGCTGCTGGCGCTGGTGTACCTGTTCTTTGCCTGCCGCTGGATTCCGCAGATCGTCGCGGCCCCGGGGGTCTATGATCACTGGGGGAATTTTTTCGAACAGTTTTCCCTGGTGGTGGGGGGCTTGCTGGTGTACGCCTGCACCGCGCCGGCCGCGCCGCTGGCTGCCGGCATCCGCAACAACGGCCGGCTGCTGTACGGCCTGTGCGTGGTCTCGTTCACGCTGGAACAGCTGATCTATCTTTCCGGCACCGCCAGTCTGGTGCCCAAGTGGCTGCCGCCGGGGCCCATGTTATGGGCCGTGCTCACCACCATCGCCATGGCCCTGGCCGCGGTGGCGCTGCTCACCGGACGCCGGGCGCTACTGGCGGCGCGGCTGCTGACCGTCATGTTCCTGGTCTTCGGCGTGCTCATCTGGCTGCCGCGGCTGATCCTGCATCCCGGCAACCACGTGGATTGGGGTGCTAACGCCCAGAACCTGCTGCTCACCGGCGCCGCCTGGATTGTGGCCGACTGGCTCGGCGGCACCAGCACACCGGAGACAACCGACGCCGCCACCCACTAAGCCACACGCAGCATGCGCTTGCTGCATTCACGATGCCTGCGCACATCTGCCGTTGTGCCAGACTCATATCAATGAACAGTACAGAGGTAACCCTCATGAACAAGCAACTTAGAGGTTACTCTCCGTTGCTGCTGTGGCTGATGCTCGCGACCGGCTGCGGCATGTTCAGCAACCCGGCCACGCGCCTGGCGAACCGCATTGAAATGGGCGCCGAGGCGTTGGGCGTGAAGGATGGCTCCGCTTACATGCTCATGAACCTTTCACCTTCAGGCTCCGGAGAATGTCGCGGCCCCTATAGCGTCAGATTGGATCCGGCGGGGACGCTCACCGTCGTGTGCAAGAACGCCTCTGGCCAAGTCACATCCAGTGTCAGCACCACCGCGTATGCACGCATGCTGCTCACGCCGCACAGTTATATGGTGAACAAAGCCGCCGGCTCGGATCTCAGCATCAATTTGCAGCGACAGCACGGCCGGGCGGTTATCGTCGGTGTGCAATAAGCCGGCTGCCCGGAGTACAGGCTGCGAACCGCTCCGGTGTTGCCAGTTCAGACGGCCAACAACGATAAGGTGAAAACAATGACCCAACTGGATCATGGAAAACTGCTGACACTGTGCTGCGATGATCTGTCCTGGAAAGCATCCACATTTGCCGCCGGCGTGTTCGTCAAGGACGTGGCGGTGAGCGGCGGCCTGGAAATGCAGCTGGTGCGTTTCGAGGCCGGTGCCCGGCTGCCGCTGCATGAACACGAGCTCCCGGAATTCATCTATGTGCTGGAAGGCGAACTCAGCATCGGCGACCAGGGTTTGCGCCGCGGCTGGGCCAGCGTAGCCAGCCCGGGTTCCGTGCATACCGACGTACACTCCGATACGGGCTGCATTTTTGTACTGGTGGACCGCCCGTTGTAGACGCCGGATGCTTCCGGGCCGGAAACTTGTGCCCAGGGCTGCAGCTGGATATCTTTCTCGAGTAAAGCGCTGCCCATGAGCGATCAAATTCCCGTGAGTTTGCATACCGCCAACGACATCGGCGGCGCACTGTCCGCGAGTCTCGAATAGGGCGGGCTGATCCTCACGGCACAGCAGCTGGGGGAGGATTTTTTCAATCTGCGCACCGGGCTGGCCTGCGAACTGTTTCAGAAGTGCGTCAACTACCGTGCACGCCTGGCCATCGTGATCCCGGACCCTGGGAAATACGGGCAGCGTTTCGCTGAGCTGGCCTACAACATCGCCGCCATGCGGCCGTGCGGTTTTTCACCAGCGAGGAAGACGCGCAGCGCTGGATACAAATTGAAATACCGCAGGCATGACCAAGGTCCGGCGAATGCTCCACTACCCTGACCGTTTGAATGTTCCAGACCAGTAGCGTACGGATAGCGGTGACATGTGGGTTGTTCACGAGTTTCAATAAACAGTTAGGAGAAAGGCATCCATTTTGAGTACTGCCAGACCAGCCATCTATTGCCTGTTGCAGGCGCTACTTGCCCTGGTGGCCGTGTACCTGCCAACGTTTTTGATCACTTCGCTGCTGATTGCTTCCGGTGTGTTTGGCAAGCTCAGCAAACCACAGGCGCAACTGGTATCCATCCCCATCATCATCATCGTCAGCCTGGGCATTGCCCTGGCAATCATGGCCTGGCTGGCGTGGCGGCGCGGACAAAACTTTGCCGACTACGGCTTACGGTCCGTGTCCTGGCGCAGGCTGATTGCGGCCGCGGTGCCGGGTTTGCTGTTCGGGTCAGCGCTGTACGGCCTGCACAGGCTATTGCCGCTGGGCGCCTCTCCGGATTTAGGTGAATTGAGTCGCTGGCAGGTTGTGTTGTTCTTTTGGATCGGCGCACCGATTCAGGAAGAGACCATCTTCCGTGGATTGATTCAGACCGTGGCCCAGACCCGGTATGCGAAGCCATTGCAGATCGGCCGGTTGAAACTGCCGGTTTCCGCCCTGATTTCGGCCGCGCTGTTTGCACTGGTGCATTTGGCTACCCTGAGTCTGGGCGCTTCGCCGGGCGATGTGCTGTTCATTGTATGTGGTGCGTTGCTGTTGGGGCTGGTGGCGGGGTGGTTGCGCGCCCGGACCGGCAGCGTGTTACCGGGCATGGTGGTGCATGCGCTGTTTAATATTATTGTGGGTTGAACTCCGTCACCGCCTGCGCGTGGACAATCCCGATAAATACCCAATAATTCCGCAAGCTGGCTCATGTACTACCTCGTAGAATCCGGCAAATCCTTCAAACAGGCCGCCATGAAACGCCACGCTTTCGGCGTGCTGCAGGTGCACGACCTGGGCGCCACCTTGCGCGGCAAGGGCGTGGATTTTCCCGAGCAATGCAAGGTCTTCGAAGTCTGCAATCCCACGCAGGCGGCCAGGGTCCTTTCCGCGGACATGCGTCTCAACATGGCGCTGGGTTTGGTGATTTATGTCCTGGTGGAAGCCGAGAAATATCTGCTGCGAGGCAGGAGTTCCGTGGTATGAATTCTGCAGACCCCGCCGTTTGGCGGGGAGGAGACCATCGCCTCAACCTGCGCTTGCAGATCCGGCCTGACCCGCAGCAATGCCCGCGAAAAAATCTGTGTTTGGCCGGGTCTGGATCGATATGGAACCTGGCGGTCAATATGCCCGGAACGGTCTGCTTCCATCGCCTGGGCTTGAGCACCGGATTGAACTATAATACGCACCGCGCCGCGGCTTACACACTGGCACACCATCCGGTTCATTAAGTAACTCACAGACACTTGCCTGCGGCGCTGCATGCATCCACTACTACCCGAATTCCTCTTCGCCGTGTCGATCGTGGCCGGCTTCATCGGCGCCATGAGCGGCATGGGCGGAGGGGTTGTGCTCATTCCGGTGCTGACGCTCATCGGCGTCGACATCAAGCACGCCATTGCCATCAGCATGGTGTCCGTGATTGCCACTTCCAGTGGCGCGGCTTCCGCCTACGTGCGCGAACACATCACCAACCTCAAAGTCGGCATGTTCCTGGAAATGTTCACCATCCTGGGGGCGATCGTCGGTGCCGCGGTCACGCTCGCCTCCGGCGACCGCCTGCTGTTCATCGCCTTCGGCATCGTGCTGCTGCTTTCCTGGGGGACCTTGTTCCTGCGTCCGCACGAGGCGCAGGGCTACCTGCACAAACAGGACCGCTTCAGCCGCTGGCTGGAACTGCAGGGCTCCTACTTCGACCATGCGCAAGGTGAAACCATCGAATACCGCGCGCGTCATGCCTACCTCGGTGGGCCCATGATGTTCGGCGCCGGTTTCATTGCCGGCCTGCTCGGCATCGGGGCCGGCGCCCTCAAGGTATTAACGCTGGATCTGGTCATGGGACTGCCGGCCAAGGTTTCCACCACCACCAGCAACCTGATCATCGGGGTGACCGCGCTCGCGGGCACCAGCGTGTACCTGGCGGCCGGGCTGATCAACCCGGGAATCGTCGCTCCGGTGGTGCTGGGCGTGGTGGCCGGCGCCTTCCTCGGCACCCGCGTGCTGAAATGGATGACCAACCTGACCGTGCGGCGCTTGTTCCTGGTGGTGCTGCTGCTGCTCGGCGTGGAAATGCTGCTGCGCGGCTTCGGACTGTTTGCCTGATGTCAACCGAACCGGAACCTATGCCTGGGTCGCCATTAGGGCGGCAGGAATCCCGCATGGAAGCCGTGATCGGGTACCTGCTGCTGGCCGGAGTTATCGCCAGCAGCGTCATGCTGGGCGCAGGCATGCTCTGGGACAAACTGGCCACCGGCCACGTCCGGCTCAGTTATCTGATTTCCGGCATGAACTTCTTTCAATTTCTATTCTCCGATATGCATGCGCTGCTGAGTGGCTCACACTTGGGACCCCACTTGCTCGTAAACTTCGGCATCGCGCTGTTGCTGCTGACTCCCTATATCCGGGTGCTGGCGTCGGTGGCCTTCTTTGCCTTGGTCGAGCGCAACGCAAAATATGCACTGTTCACCCTGTTCGTGGCCATGGTGCTGACTTTCAGCTTATTCTTGCGCTGAGTTTCAGACAGTCGGCCGAATCCCCGGACGCGGTGGCTGCCAGTCTAGCCGGAAGCTTAACCACAGGTTTGACGATGCCCGCTCAAGACACACCGCCGCCTGCATCGACATCCCGCCGCACCGGCACGGGACGTCGGCAGATTCTCACACTGATCGTGCTGTTCGTTCTCGGCGACTGGCTCGGAGCCGGCTTGGCGGTTTATTTCGCCGTCGCCGCCAGGCGTGGCCAGTCGCTTGAGCATCTGTTTTCGGGCTGGACCTGGTGGGTAATCGCCCTTACGGTGCTGGTGGTGCTGTGGTACGGCCGCGGCGTGCGCCGCCTGGCGCGCGAATTCCGAGGCGTTCCCTTGACGGCGCAGTTTTTGGTGTATCTGGGAATATTCACGGCTTTCGTGGCGGTGGTGCCGCCGTTGGATACGCTGGCGCGGGACCTGTACTTCGTGCACCAGATCCAGCACATGCTGCTGCACATGATTGCGCCGCTGCTGCTCGCGCTCGGGGTGCCGCTGGCCCCGCTGATTGCCGGGCTGCCCAGTGTTTTACGCCGGAATGTCTTGAAGCCGCTGGTGCGCAACCGCGCGCTGCAATGGCTGTGGCGGCTGCTGGTGCACCCGTTGGCGGCGAGCCTGTTATTTACCTTCGCGCTTTATTTCTGGCAGATTCCACATTTCATGGACTTGATTGCGTTGAGTGATCCGCTGGATGAATTTGCACATGCCACCATGTTAGTCAGCGGCCTGTTTTTCTGGTGGATGCTGTTCGATCCACGGCCGCGACCGAATGCAGTCTCGTATCCCACCCGGCTGCTGTGCGTTACCGTCACCATGTTCGCCTGTATCCTTGCGGATGCCTACGTGGTGTTCACCCAGCGGCAGCTCTATCCGGTCTATGCAAATCTGGCCTCCGCCTGGGGTTTCAGCCCGCGTCTGGACCAGACCCTCGGCGGCCTCATCACCTGGATAGACGGTTCCATGACCCTGGTCATCGGCGCGCTCATCGTGTTCCACCGCTGGGTGCGCGACGAAACCCTGCGGCCCCTGTCCAGAAGGCGGCGCCTGCTGCGCATGCAGTTGCCGGATCCGATGCTGGAGTCCGCCGCCCAGCCGCAATGACCCGGAGCCGGTGCGCGGCGCACTGCGCACTGCTATCACCACCCTGGCCCATCATCCCGCAGACACCAGCCGGTAAACACCCATGGCCGGAGCCCGGCCTCCGCTTGACATGCAGGTATTTGCCTGCCTATTATACAGGCAGGTAAATACCTGCATTTTGTAAACATGCCGGCGCAGTACCGCGAAACCGATCGGTTGTTTAAGGCGCTGGCTGATCCCAGCCGCCGCAAACTGCTCGACCTGCTGCATGCGCACGACGGCCGCAGCCTCAACGACTTGTGCGAACACCTGGAGATGACACGCCAGGCCGTGACCCAGCACCTGGCCCTGCTGGAGGCCGTCAACCTGGTGGCCACGCTGCGCGTGGGCCGCGAAAAGCTGCACTTCCTCAACCCGGTGCCGCTGCAGGAAATCTATGAACGCTGGATCGCCAAATTCGAAAAACCGCGACTCAAGGCGCTCGCCCAACTGAAACGCAAATTGGAGAAAACCCATGGCTAAAACGACCTTTGTGTACGTGACCTACATCCGCACCACGCCGGAAAAGCTGTGGTCGGCGCTCACCAAGCGGGAATTCCAGGAGCAGTACTGGTTCGGCATGCATTGCGAAAGCCGCTGGACGGCGGGATCCCCGTGGCAACTGGTGTCGGGCGACGGCCAGGTTTTCGATGCGGGAGAAATCGTCGAGGCTCTGCCGCCCAAGCGCCTGGTGATCCGTTGGCAACACCAGAACAAGCCCGAGCTCAAGGCCGAAGGTGCATCGCTGTGCCGCATGGAACTGGAAACCACCAATTCTGCGGTCAAGCTCACCATCACCCATAGCATCGAGCGCGAGCCCTCCAGGCTCATCGAAGCGGTGTCGGGCGGCTGGCCCAAGGTGCTTTCCAACCTCAAGTCGCTGCTGGAGACTGGCGCTGTTGTACTGGCTGATCCGTACCCGACGGCTGGTTCCCGGGCGGGAAACAAGTAGTCAGGTCTGCAATTAAAATTCTGTCTAGGCCTGATCGCTGCCTATGGCCTATTCTCAACGGATGATTTGCTACAGTGGCCGGAAAACCGCGCACCGGCATGTACTGGGCCAATAATAAGCAGATATACAAAGGATCCATTTTGGGCGGCTGCCCTGCAGGATTTCCGTGTTTACCCAGCAGGGCCGCACGAAAATCGGCCTGATCCGGCCGGCACAAATGCTCGCGGCACTTTCACCGGACCCGGCCCTGTCGACGGTGGCAGCTGAGGTGGAACGCAAGACCATACAGATGATCGACGAGGCAAAGTAAATGCCTGAAAATAGAAATGGAATAACACGGACTAAGGTGATTGCGTTCCTCAGGACAGGATTTTTTGCATTTGCATGCAATCCAGGATAACTCCCGAGACAGGCGATTGATATGTTGCCGCCTGCTCGCCGCTGAATCCGCAGGCGCGGTAGAACGGCACCGCATTCAGTGACGCATCCAGGTGCAATTTTCCCACGCCTTGCTCGCGTGCCAGCTTCTCCAGAAGGGTGAGAATTTGTTTGCCAATTCCCCGCCCCATGTGTTGCGGACCCACGAACATGGCATCCACCTTGCCGGATTGCAGATTCAGCATGCCCATGCCTGCAATGCAGGCATCCATAATCGCGACGTAGCAGTCGCTTGCCAGTGTTTGTTTGAATTGATCGCTGGGCGGCGTTTCCGCCCAAATTTTCAGGGTTTCGTCTGGATAAAAACCCGCACAGCCCTTATAGATGGCCGCCCGGCGTAATGACCAGATGGCACTTGCTTCGTGTATCAAAGCCATGCGAATGGAGATCATGAATCTGCCCTGCCGGTTATTTCTGGAAAAACACCGGTGTGAAGCGGCGATTGCCCCGACAGGAATATGCCTGAATGCCCTTCGCCAGCCGGGGTGGCTGGCGAAGGATTTCGTCTTTAGAAATGAGGCTGATCCGGTGCCGGCTTACCAGCGCGGACGATTGCCGCCCCTGGATCCGCCGCCGCCGCCGCTACGCGGTTTGTCGGTGGCGATATTCACTTTCAACGGGCGTCCGCCAAGATCGCGGCCGTTCAGCTCCAGGGCTTTCTCCGCCGCCGACTGGTTGGCAAAAGTGATGAAACCGAAACCCTTGGGCCGGCCGGTGTCACGGTCGGTGATCAGGGCCAGTTCCGATATCTCGCCGTATTCAGCGAACATCGCGCGTAACTGCGATTCATCCACTGAGTAGGGGAAATTGCCTACATAAAGTTTGTTCTGCTGCATTGTGATAACTCTCTCATATAGATAAAACATCAACACACTGAGCCGGCTCCAATTGGAACCAGCCCGCTCTCGTTATCGCTACAGTCTAGGGAAGGCAATTCGATGGGAATCTGAATGACTAGCACAGGCGGTCGCACATAACGCGGCGTCCTTATAGCACGTCCGGCGCAGGAAAGATACAAAGCGGTTTGTAAACGGGTACCTTGGGGTGAGCTCCTCAAGCCGCGAGACCCGCCCGCTCGAGCCACTTGGCCGCGTTGACCCCGGCTATCAGCAGCCACAAGCACAGGACGAGTTCGCAAAGCCCGGCCGGCAGCAGCAGCCAGGGAAACCCGGCTGGACCCAGGTGGATGGCCATGAAAGTTATGAGGCTGTTGGCGGCATAGCAAACACCGGCCACGGCCATGAGGATGCCGAGGAATCGTGGCAAAAAACCCGATTTGAAAATCAAGTAGCCGTACAGCAGGCAGACACAGCCGAAAAACAGGAAACTGATGTTGACCGCCTGATCGTGCAGCTCGATGGCCAGCGAAGCCCAGGCCTGCAGTTGATGCGGATTGACTGCGCTCAGGGAGTCCCGGCCCTTGAGAATAAACAAGGCGCCTATAAAACCAATGTTGGAAAGACTCTCTATGGTGAGGCTGATCAGATTGAAGAATACCGCCAGCAGCGCCAGGTTGCGCTGCACCGGCCGCAACAACAGGTACTCACACAACAATTGCGGAATGCCGCAAACCACCACCAGCAGCGCGGCCACCACGCCGATACGCCACAGGGTTTCATGGGTCAGGATGGCGCTGCCGGTGGTCACCACGCTGGCTGAAACCAGCCGCCCCGGCACGTAGCCATAGGCGAAGCCGCCCAGGATGATCACCAGCAGATAGAGAAAGCCCGCGGTGCGGGCATAGAGTTGCGGCGAGAGCTTGGCGTTGGGGTTGTGCATGTTGAAATCTCGCGATGAAACCGGCGGCCTTGGTTGAATCACGGCTGTCAGCGGGAAATCCAGTTCTAACCGTGATTACTCCACCCACAGGTTTTTTACCTGGATCACGATTCAGCTTTAATGCGGTTTAACAGCAGGAGAAATCGGTGCTTTGATTATACTTTTACCCATGCCACTGCCGGCAAACACCGGATGGCCTTCCAGCTCCGCGGCCTTGGCCATGCGGATCAGCAGGCGTTCGCCCACGGAAAAATCCCAGTTGAAGCTGTTGCGGAATACCACCACGGCGGTGTCATGGCTGCGGTCCAGCCCCAGGTAGCTGCTGAAGCCGCCAATCAGGCCCTCCTGATAGGTGATGACCTCGCCGTCCACATGATCCACGAACCAGGCGATACCGGTGGCGCCCAGGGTCTGCGGCACGCGCACCCGCATGGTGTCGTCGAGTATCCGCGACAGCGGCGCGCCGTCGTTTCGCAGGCAGGCGGCCGCGTAGCTGAGCATGTCCCGGGCGGTGGAATACAGGCCGCCGGTGGCTTGCATGAAGTGCGAAAGGTGGAAATCGGGGGTCGGCGTGCCGCGGCGCATGAACAGGGGATGGTCTCCGGCATAGCCCAGCGCCCGCTGCTCGTGGCCGGGCAGCGCATCCA